>NZ_BDIR01000007.1 GCF_001895145.1 Arcobacter sp. LA11
TGTTCTCTAATAGCAGCTGCTTCTTTTTTAGCTTCAGCAAGTACATGACTAGCTTCTTCTAACATACCATCTACATCAGCACTATTTGATTGAGCATTTTCTAAATCTTTTTTGATAGATTCAGATCTGTCATCCATGTGCTTTAATAGTGGTACGAATAAACGACTATTAAGGATTGCAACAACAAAAAGGAAGATAACCCCTGAGCTAAGCAATAATACAGGACTTATGTCTAACATTCATTCCTCCATATTTTTTACAGTTTAGTTTGACTAAAACTGTATACATTTTATCTAAAAGATATATAAAAATATATTAAAGGAAGAGTTTCTGGAAAAGAATTTTATAAAGTGTTACCAAAGTAATTAGAAATCTTCTCAATATCCTCTTGAGAGTTAATTTCTATCTTGAAATAGTTTTTTTCTGCTTTAACTTTTAAATTACTATTTTTTAATGTTTTTAAAGCATTATCTAAGGGTTTAAAATTGTAATCAACTTTTTTTGATTTAGAAGTTTTTTCTGTTTTTTTAGAAATAGGAGTTTTTAACTCTCTTACAAGAGCTTCTGTCTCTCTTACTGACAGTTTTTGTCCAACAATAGAATCAGCAACCTTCTTCTGATCCTCTTCAGATAGGCCAAGCATAACTTTTCCATGACCTGCAGAAATTTTATCATTTGCAAGCATTTGTTGTACATAAGAACTTAATTGTAATAATCTTAAAGTATTTGTAATAGAAGTTCTACTTTTAAAAACTTTTTTTGATAACTCATCATGAGTTATACTATGTTCATTAATTAATTGTGCATAAGAGTAAGCTAATTCTACAATATTTAAATCATCTCTTTGAATATTTTCAATTAATGCTAATTCTCTTAATTTAAAATCTTCAATTTCTACAATATTAGCTTTTATTGTCTCTAAATTTGCAAGTTTATGAGCTCTTAATCTTCTCTCACCAGCAATTAAAACATACTCATTATTTTCGTTTTCAATTACTGTAATTGGTTGAAGCAAACCATGTTCTACAATTGAATCAGATAACTCTTTTAATTTATCTTCATCAAATATTTTTCTTGGTTGATTTGGATTTGGTTGAATTTGATTAACATCTAGATCTATAGTACCACTACTTCCAGTCGCATTTGAATTGCTGTAAGCTGTTTCCACTTCACCTAAAAGTTCTCCAAGTCCTCTACCTAATGCCATATTAAAATCCTATAAATTTGAGTTTTTTATCCAGCAATTGCACGTGCTAGATTAGTATAAGCTTTTGTTCCAATAGCTGACGCATCATATAACATAATTGGTTTTCCAAAACTTGGACTTTCAGCTAATTTAATATTTCTTGGAATTACAACATATGAGCTATCATCAACTTTAAATAATTTGTTTTCAAAATGTTGTGCTAAATCCGCAAATACTTGTTTTGATAAATTATTTTGTGAACTATACATAGTAGGTAAAAAACCTCTAATTTGTAATTGTCTATTAATTGTTTGTTTTACTAATTTAATTGTATTTAATAGCTGCGCTAGACCTTCAAGAGCGAAAAACTCACACTGGATTGGAATAAGTACAGAGTTTGAAGCACTTAATGTATTTATTGTAATAGGCCCTAAGGCTGGAGGTGAATCAATAATAATATAATCATAATCTTTTTTAACAGGATCAATTTTTCTTTTTAAAACTAATTCTCTTTCTTTTGTATTTTTATAAAATTCTTTTTCTATACCAACTAATCCAATATTTGATGGGGCTACTTTTAAATTTTCAATTTCAGAATCTAAGATAATTTCATTTAATTCTTTTGTTCCTAACATCACATGGTAAATATTATATTCATAAGTATCTCTTTGAAAACCTAATGATGTAGTTGCATTTGCCTGAGGATCAGCATCAATTAATAATACTCTTTTCCCTTCTAGTGCTAAAGCGGCACTTAAATTTACAGCTGTTGTAGTTTTTCCTACTCCACCTTTTTGATTTGCTATTGCAATTACTTCTGTCATCTTAAACTAAAAACCTTTGTATTATCAATTTCTATAGAGCCATCATCATTTAATAGTGCATTTTCTAATGAAACTTTTTTATTATCTAAAGTAGCTTTGAATTTTTTACTTCTATTGAATTCTATCTTAAACTGACTAAAAATTTCCTTCCAAGAAGACTCTTTTTTTAAAGTTTCAAAATATAGTTCTAAAATTGATTTCGAATCAATTTTTATATCTAATTTACCAAAGTCTTCACTAACATCAATTAAATTTAATCCAATGCCACAATAAATCAAATCTTTAGTTGCAGTTGTAATAGTTCCACCAATTTTTTTATCTTTTATATAAAAATCATTTGGCCATTTAAGCCATAAATTCGAGCCTTTATTAGCTAAAACTTCTTTTAATATATAAGAAAAATATATTGATGCACTTTGAAGTTGTAAATCATTCGGAAGAGTTTTTTTTTCAAAAACAAAAGAAAAAAACAGATTCCCATCTTTTCCTTGCCAAGAATTTCCACGACTTCCAATTCCATCTGTCTGTAAAGAAGTCATTATACAAGTTGGATAAGTATACCCTTCCCTTTTTATAAGCTCTCTTAAATATGTGTGAGTTGAATTAACTTTATCTAATATAATAATTTTCATTCGTAATTATACATAATAACTTTACAAGAATATATTAAATATAATCCTATAAAAAAGAGAGAATATGTTAGACCCAGTATTACCTATCGCATTATATTTAGCTTTTGGATATTTATTTAAAATATTTTTTAAAGATAACTCAAAAGAACTTGTCGAATTTGTAATATATTTTTCTCTTCCTGCAATTGTTTTTGCAAAAATTTATCCACTTGAATTAACTTACGAAACATTAGAGCTTATATTTATGTTTAATACAATTATTCTGGGGAATCTTCTTTTATCATATTTTGCAGGTAAACTATTTAAACTAGATAAAAAAACACTTGCTACATTTATGATTATTACAACTTTTGGAAATACTTCATTTATTGGTTTTTCTTATATTGATAGTTTTTATGGACAAGATTATGTTGTATATGCACTTATTTATGATTTATTTGGTTCTTTTTTACTTTTAGTAAGTTTAGGGATGATAATTATAAATTGGGGAAGCGGTCAACATGTAAACTTTAAAGCAATTGGAAGAAGTGTATTGTTTTTCCCACCTATTATTATGTTCTTTATAACTGTATTAGCTAAACCATTTGATATTCCAGTTTTTATGATGAATACAATGGAAACAATTGGAGCAACCTTAGTGCCTATTGCAATGATTGCAATAGGAATGAAATTAGAATTAAAAAATCTATTTTATAAATTAAAATTAGTTACTTCCGCAATTATAATTAAAATGTTAATTATTCCTATTATTGTTCTTATTGGATTTCAGATTTTTTATAACTTAGATGATACATGGAGTAAAACTACTATTTTAGAAGCAGCAATGCCTCCTATGACAATGGCAGTTGTCCTAGCAATTAAGGGTGGATTAGATGAAAGATTAGCTATTAATGCTTTAGTATTAGGAGTATTAGTCTCTTTAGTTACGGTAACTGGATTTTATTATCTTTTAGCTTGAAATTTTAAAATAAATTCAGCACCATTACACTTTATATTTTCATAAGTATAATTTACATTTGAAACAAAAAGAGAACCTTCCATATGTTTTTCAATTATTTCCTTAGTCATATATAAACCAACTCCCGTTCCACCATTTTCTTCTTTTGTTGTAAAGTTTTGAATAAAAATATTATCCATAATATCTTCTGGTATACCAAATGCATTATCTCTTATTTTTAGAGTAACTATATTGTCTTTTATATCTGTATCAATAAATATAAATTTATCATCATCTAAAGTTAAATTTTCTAACAAAGCATCTTTTGCATTTTGAATTATATTTAGGGTAGCTTGTTTTAATTCATTTTCATAGCCATATACTATTATATCTTCTTTAAAATTGGTAATAAGACGAATATGATTTTCAGAAAGCGCTGCTTCAGTAATAGAAATACTACTTAAAACATTTGCTGTAAGGTCAAAATTCTTTTCTGTTTTATCTAATCTATAGAATTCTCTAAAATCATCTATAGTTTGAGATAAATGTTTCGTTGTATCTACAATTTGACGAAGACCTCTTATAGTTTCCTCTTCTTGATAATTTCCAAGTTCAATATTAAAACTAAGTCCGCTAGAAATTGTACTTATTGCACTTAACGGCTGTCTCCATTGATGTGCTATATTTCCAATCATTTCTCCCATAGAGGCTAATTTAGATTGGTGAAAAATAACAGCAGATTTCCTTTCACTTTCATTAATTTCTTCTTCAACTCTAACTTTAAGCTTTTCATTTGCTATTTCAAGTTCATTATTTATTTCTTTTAATTTTGCAATATTATCTTGTGCATTTGCAATTGAAAGAGATATAAACGAACTAACCATTGATAATAATTGTTTATCTTTTGTATTATAAGTAACTATTTCATCATTTTCTTTTTTATTTAAAAGTTGAACAACACCTAAAGTTTTATTACTTATAGGATGAATTAATGGAGCTGATATTATAGACCGTGTTCTATAACAAAATTTTTCATCAAACTCTTTTACACCAAGAAAGTCATATTCTTGAGCTTCATATATGTCATCAATAATTATAATTTTTTTTGTGGTAAAAGATTGGACAGCTAGATATTTTTCTTGCTCACTAAGTGGTAATTTTAAATCTTTTAAAGCATAAAATTGCTTATATATATTTTCATAAGACATAGCATCATTTTGAAAAACATTAAAGGAAAGAGCATCTTCTTCATTTATATAAATACTACCAGCTTCAGAATTTAATATCTCTCTTGATTGCTTAAGTATTTCATGAAGAAGTACATCAAGATCATTTACATTAAATAAACTCATGTCATAAATATGACATAATTCATCATCTTTTTTCATCATAATATACACACTTAATAATAAATTTTGGTATATTATAACAAGTTATTTTAAAATTTCTCCCTTTACAAGTCTCTGTCCTCTAATATAATCAATTGCATTCACTGATTTTTTAGAAGGAGCTTGTAGAAATGAAACTTTTAGACTACCTTTTGAACATCCAATAATTACTCCTTGGTCATCAAAATCAAGTATTTCACCTTCGTTATTTTTTGATATTGTGTCAATTAATGAAATATTTTTTAATTTTAAACCTGAGTTTAAAAATACTCCAGGCCAATATGAATAAGCTTTATATTTTAGATATAAATTTTTTGCTGAAGTAAAATCTACTTTACCATGTTCTTTTTTTATTTTTTTACAAAAAGAAACTTCTGATTCATTTTGTTTTTTAGGTTTAATGTTATCAAAGTTATCCAAAGTAGTGATTGTCAATTTAGCTGCAATATCTGAAAGTTTTGAAAAAGCTTCTGCAACTTCCATTGTAGGAGTAATTTTTAAATATTGTAATCCTAAAATATCTCCAGAGTCAAGTCCTTCTTCCATAAGCATAGAAGTCACACCTGTATATTCATCATCATTCAAAAGTGCTTCTTGAATAGGACTTGCACCTCTATATTTTGGAAGTAAAGAAGCATGAAGATTAATACAAGGAGCAATATCTAAAATTTCTTTGGGTAAAATTTGACCATATGCAGCAACTATAATAAAATCTGGATTTAAATTTTCTATTTGTTTTTTAACTTCTTCATTTCCTCTTAATTTTTCTGGTTGAAAAATGGGAAGATCTAAATTATTATCCATACAAAATTGTTTTATATGAGGGGGAGTAATTACTTGTTTTCTACCAACTGGTTTATCTGGTTGAGTAAAAAGACCTACTATTTCATAGCAACTTTCTAAAATCTCTTCAAATATTTTAGTTGCATAATCAGGAGTTCCCATAAAAAGTATTTTTTTTGACATTTCTATCCTTTTAAAATGTCCCATTTTAAAGGGAACTTTTTATTTATAACTTCTTTTTTAACTATTTTTTAAATAGTGTTCCACTTTTATGATTTTCATCAACTAAAAAATCATAAGCATTTGTCAAATCAAAACCTGAAGAAAGATACATCATTTTTCCTCTTCTTATTAAGAAATCTGCAGCTTTTAACTTTGTAACAATTCCACCTGTTGCAAATTCAGAATTTGGAGTATGTTTCATTTGTAACTCTGATTCATCTATATAATTTACAATTTTTCTCATCTTTGCATCTGAGTTTTCATGAGGATTAGAATCATAAAGTCCATCCACATCAGATAAAATAGCCAACATATCTGCATCAAAGAAATATGCCGCATGGGCTGCTAACTGATCATTATCACCAAAAAGTAATTCATCATTTGCTAATACATCATTTTCATTTAAAATAGGTACAATATTGTTTTTAAGTAAAATTTCCATAACTGATTTTGCATTATCAGATCTTTTTCTAGAATCAAAATCTTCTTCTACTAATAACATTTGAGCACAAGATATTCCATACTCATTGAACCTTTTTTTATAATGCTTCATTAATAAAGGTTGTCCCACAGCAGCTAAAGCTTGTCTATTTAAAATTTGAGTTCTATCTAAATCTAACTTTGTATTTCCAGCAGCAACGGCTCCTGAAGATACTAAAATTACTTCTAAGTTTTTTTCTAATTTTAATTTAGCAATTAAATCAACTAAATTATTAAGTCGTTGGACTGCTAAAAGATTATCTTCTCTTAAAACGGCACTTCCAACTTTTATAACTAATCGTTTCATTTTTTTGTTTGTCCTATTAATTCATATAAAGCAAATCTAATAGAGTTTGTATTTAGATGTGTTACTGATGAAACTGGTAAAACAAAAAATGGTTTACTTTCATCAAATCTTGAATAAGTTAAATCTTGAACATAGTAAGGTAATGATTTATCAAAACCATATTCATTTGAATCACTAAGTTCTAATCCAATCTCTTTAATAAAAGATTTTATATCAGCTTCAACATCTTCACCATAATACGCATCAGTTTTAGTTAATGCAATAGCGTAATTTCTTCCACTTAATTCAGTAGAAAACTTTTTCAATTCTTCTTTCAATACATTATATTGATCAATTGTAGTTCTATAATTAGCAATATCAATCATAAATAATAAAGTTTTTGTTCTTTCAATATGTTTTAAAAACTCTAAACCTAAACCTTTACCATCACTAGCACCATCAATAATTCCAGGAATATCTGCCATTACAAAAGAATTATAATCCCCTACTTCAACTACTCCAAGTTTAGGAGTTAAAGTAGTAAATTCATAATTTGCAATTTCAGGTGCAGCATTTGATGTTGTTGAAATAAGAGTAGATTTTCCTACATTTGGATAACCAACAAGGCCAACATCAGCAATAAGTTTAAGCTCTAATCTTATTTTTCTACTTTGTCCTGGTAATCCTGGTTGAAAATATGTAGGTCTTTGATTTCTTGAGTTTTTAAAATGAACATTACCTAATCCACCTTTTCCACCTTCAAGAAATAACTCTTTTTGACCTTCTTCTAATAAATCTAATAAGATATCTCCTGTCTCATCATCAATAATCTGAGTACCTGGAGGTACAACAATTATTAATGGTTGTGCAGATTTTCCAGTTTTAGTTCTACCTTCACCTTGTCTTCCATTGTCAGCTTTTATAACTGAACGACCTTTAAGAGACGATAGCGTATCAGTATTGTTATCTACTAAAAAGTAAACATCTCCACCTTTTCCACCATCTCCACCATCAGGTCCACCTTTTACAACGAACTTTTCTCTTCTAAATGATGCACAACCTTGTCCACCTTTTCCTGACGATACAGTAAAACTAACACTATCTACAAACACTATTATCTCCCTTTTTAATGTCCCGTTAAAAAGGGACTAATACACCTGTTTCTTCTTTTTTGCCTTCACTTCGTTTGTCACAAGACTACGCTATGAAGATCATTAGAAATAAATTCCACCTAAAAGAAGCCTGAACTTGTTCTCTCTGTGAGAAAGCCTATAGTTATCAATAATCAAATATCTATTTTGAAATTTCATTATTAGTAACTAACAAAAAAAGGGTGTAGGCAAAAGCACTACACCCTTTGAGAAATTTAATTAAATTAAAATTTACGAAGCGTAAACTGATACTTTTTTTCTATTTTTATCTTTTACTTCAAATTTAACTACACCATCAATTAGTGCAAAAATAGTGTGATCTTTTCCAATACCTACATTTTCACCAACGTGAACTTTAGTACCTCTTTGTCTGATAATGATATTACCAGCTCTAACTACTTCACCACCAAATTTTTTAACACCTAATCTTCTACCAGCTGAATCTCTATTATTCTGAGTTGATCCTTGACCTTTCTTATGTGCCATTCCGTGCTCCTTATGCTGCTATTTTAGTAATTCTAATTTTAGTGAAGCTTTTTCTGAAACCTCTTTTTAACTTAGAATCTTTTCTTCTTCTTTTTTTGTAAATGATAACTTTCTTATCTCTATTTACACCAGTTCCATCTAAAACAACCTCAGCTTCTACTTTAACAGCAGAAACAGCATCACCAGTTTTTAGCTCACCATCATTTACAGCTAAAACATCAGTAATTTCAAGAGTTTCTTTAGCAGCTTTTCCAGTATAATCAATATCTAAGATATCACCCTCAGTTACTTTGTACTGTTTACCACCACACTTAATAATTGCGTACATATTTCATTCCTCTAATTTATCAATCTTTTATTAACTTTTTCTTTTAACGGGACGAAATATTATCTAAGTTTAGTTTAAACTTTCTTTAAGCGAAACTAAACATTAATTTTTTAGCAATAATCGTATGGTAATGCAATTGCATCCATTTCCACTAAAACATTTTTAGGTAAAGTTCTAACCGCTACTGTACTACGTACTGGTTTATGGTCTCCAAAGGCTTCTGCATATAATACATTTACTACACCAAAATCATCCATATTTTCTAAAAAAATTGTAACTTTTATAACTTTATCCATAGAACTTTGTGCATCTTCAAGTAGATTTTTTAAATTTTCTAAAACCTGTCTAGTTTGTTTCTTAATATCTCTTTCAACTAATTCTCCAGCTGGAGTTAAAGGTATTTGACCAGAAGTATAAATTAATCCATTTGCTTTTACAGCTTGTGAGTAAGGTCCTATTGCAGCTGGTGCATTACTTGATTCAATGATTTCCATATATTTTCCTCTTTTAATTTTTTAGATTTTACAAAAAATAAAATAGTATTTCAATAAATTATAAATTGTAACTTACTAATTTACCTAATTTTAATTGATAGATATTATCTTTTACTTTTCGTAATAAATTTGCTTTTTCTCTAAACTCTAAATTTTGATTGTATTGAACACTTCTTAACTTATTTGTATAAAATTTCAATAATAATACTAATAGTTCTTGATTTAATCTTTCATCATCATAAACCTCTAATCTATCATTTAAAAGTATTCCATTAAAGCTTTGATGATTTATGTCAGTAAGTAAAAGTTCAAATTCATTTTTATGATGTTCAAACATAGAAGCATCAATAATATCTAGCACAGAATCTAATCTTTGCGGTTTTTCTAAAATTGCTTTTATAATACAAAGTTCAGCAATATCAATTTTGGTAAGATTTACTTGTGTTGGTCTTACAATATCAGTACTTACTTTAACAAGATTTTCTCTAATATTTAATCTTTGTGCTAAATATCTCTTATATTCATCTTGATAAATCATTCCTAAAGATTTTAGATAATCATTAGCTTCTATAAGTGCCTTTTGTTTTTGACTTGGATTATTTATATCATATTTAGCAATTATATAATCTATTGCATAAGAAATAAAAGCTGTAGGATTTGCAAAAGTATTATTAAGTTCTTCTACTTTACCATCATTTACCATATCAGCTGGATCTTTACCTTCACCAAAGATAACAACTCCACCTTCAAATTCACCTTGTGATAACATCACAGAAGCTTTAAATGCCGCATTTAAACCAGCTTTGTCTCCATCATATGCAACTATTACTTTTGGTTCACCTCGTCTTAAAAGAGGTAAATGTTCTTTAGTTAAAGCCGTACCCAATGTTGCAACTGCTGTATTAAAACCTGATTGATGAAGCATAATTACATCTAAATAACCTTCAGTTACTATAATTCTATTTTTTTTATATATATTCTCTTTTGCTAAATTATAACCATAAAGAAGTTTTGATTTATTAAATATTTTTGTTTGTGGCGAATTGACATACTTTGCGTTGTGTCCTGTAATAGTTCTTCCACCAAAGCCGACAATTTTACTACTTAAAGAATAAATAGGAAAAGTAATTCTTTCTATAAATCTAGAATATAAACCATTAGTACCAGTATCAATTATTCCTAGCTCTTTTGCATCTGCTAAATTATAATAATTGTTTTTTAAAAAATTAATTGTATCACCTGAGACTGGCGCATATCCAATTTCAAACTTCTCTATAGAAAATTCTGAAATACCTCTGCTTTTTATATACTCTTTTGCAGTATTATTATTTACAAAAAGCTTTTGATAATATTTATTTACTTCTTCTAATACTTTTACATCTTGTTTTTTTTGATTATTGTTATTATCATATTCTAAAGTTACATTATGCATGGAAGCTAGTTTTTCTAAAGTTTCTGGATAAGAAAGTTTTTCATATTCCATAACAAACTTAATAGAATCTCCACCTACTCCACATCCAAAACAATGATATATTTGTTTGGCAGGGCTTACTACAAAAGAAGGAGTATCTTCTCCATGAAAAGGACAACATGCTTTAAAATTTGCACCACTTTTCTTTAATTCAATAAATTGTGAAACAACATCTACAACATCAAGATGGTTTTTAAGATTTTCTATTGAGTCTTTTGTAATCATTTTGGGATTATATCAAAAAATTTATTATTTTGTATGTCCTTTTATGATATATTATTTTCTTAATTACACATGAAGGTTATTTTTTGGATAGTTTAGTCTTAGAATACAGAGACCCATTGTTTGGTATTATTGTATTTTTCGCTCTTATTTTTTTTATTTCATTTATTACTTACTCTTTTAGTGTCTATAAAGAAAGACGTGCAAGAAGAGATTATAGAAAACTATTAAGAAGATTTGAAATAGGTAAATTAAAAGAAGAAGATTATGTTCATTTGTATAAAACTTACAATCTTCCATTTGATTCTATAATACTTTTAGCTTCGACTTTTGTACATAAAGGAAATTACAATAAAGCAATTTCTGTATATCTTACTTTGCTAGAACATGTAACAGATAGAGTTAAAAAAGAAGAGTTATTAGAGCTTTTAGGAACTACTTATTTTAAAGGTGGTTTCATGCAAAGATCAAGGGAAATATTTTTAAGAATTTTAAAATTTTCTCCTAGAAATACAAAAGCATTAAAGCATCTACTTATTATAAATGAAAAACTAAAAGAGTATAAAAATGCGAGTGATATTATAGATTGTTTAGATGAAATTGGAATTGAAACAAAAAAAGATAAACTTTTCATGAAAACACTTACTATTATAAATGACCCTCTAGAATCTTATGAAAAGAAAAGTCAAAAACTTTATGAGATATTTAAAGAAGACCCACTTATACAAAGATTAATAGCGCAGTTTTATTTACAATTCAACAAAGATTTTTTTTGGGAACATGTAAACGAATTTGATTTCAAAAAACTTGTAGATATTATGTGGTATCTAAATTTTGATGATATAGATTTTGAAAAAGTATCAAAAAATATTTTTTTAAATGAACTATACAATGCAAAAGGATATTTAAAAACATTAGATCATAGTGATGATTTTGCCTTCGATATATTAATGTCTTTAAATAATCATGAGCATAAGATACCTGCAACAATTGATTTTGAATTTATTTGTAGCTCTTGTAAACATATACATCCAATGTTTGACACAAGATGTCCACATTGTCATAATATATTAACATTTGATGTTAAACACCATCTAGTAAAGGACTTAGTTGAAAGAAATCAATCTCTACAGTGATGGTTCATCATTGGGAAATCCAGGACCTGGCGGTTGGGGAACAATTCTAGAATACAAAGGAAAAGAAAAAGAACTATCTGGACCAGAAGAAAATACAACAAATAATAAAATGGAATTAAGAGGTGTTATAGAAGGCCTTAAAGCTTTAAAAGAACCTTGTATTGTTAATATTACTTCTGATTCAACTTATGTGGTTAAAGGTATAAATGAGTGGTTAAACTCATGGATTAAGAATAACTGGAAAACATCAACAAAAAAACCAGTTAAAAATGTCGAACTTTGGCAAGAGTATGTCGAAGTTTCAAAAAAACATAAAATTAACGCTACTTGGGTAAAGGGACATGCGGGACATACACATAATGAAAGATGTGATATACTTGCACGAACTGAAGCTGAGAACTTAAAAGGAGAACAATAATGAATGATTATACAAAACTAGAAAAGTGTTTGGATTATCAGTTTAAAAATAAAGATCTGATAATCGAAGCACTTACGCATAAAAGTTATAAGAAACCTTATAACAACGAAAGATTAGAGTTTCTAGGAGATGCTGTTTTAAACCTAATTGTAGGAGAGTATTTATTTAAAATATTCCCTGATTCAAATGAAGGTGACTTATCAAAAATAAGGGCATCGTTAGTAAATGAAACTGGTTTTACAAAACTTGCAAATGAAATAAAGTTAGGTGATTATATTTTTATTTCAAACGCTGAAGAAAGAAATAAAGGACGAAGTAAAGCTTCTATTCTTTCAGATGCATTTGAAGCAATTATGGGAGCAATATATTTAGAGTCTGGACTTGAAATTTTAAAACCAATTATATTGAATCTTTTAGAAACATCTTACGATAAAATAAATTTAGATGTATTGTTTAGTGATTATAAAACTGCTCTACAAGAGATTACGCAAGCAGAATTTGGAACTATTCCAGAATATAAAATAGAGGGTTCATATGGACCAGATCATAAAAAAGAGTTTGAAGTATCAATTTGGATTGATGGGGAAACATACGGAAAAGCTATTGGAAAAAGTAAAAAGTTAGCACAACAAGCTGTAGCAAAAATAGCGATTGATATATTAAAAGGGAAAAAATAGATGAATAGCTTTGGTCAAAGATTTAAATTTACAACTTTTGGAGAAAGCCATGGGAAAGCTTTAGGTTGTATAGTTGATGGAGTTCCAGCAGGAATAAAAATTGATGAAGATTTTATTCAAGAAGAGATGAATAGAAGAAAACCTGGGCAAAATGCCTATGCAACAGCTAGAAAAGAGGGAGACAAAGTTGAAATTCTTTCAGGAATATTTGAAGGTGTTTCTACAGGAACACCAATTTCAATGGTAATTTTCAATGAAAATCAAAAAAGTAAAGATTATACAAATGTAAAAGATCTGTTTAGACCTGGACATGCTGACTTTACATACTTTAATAAATATGGTGTTAGAGATTATAGAGGTGGAGGAAGAAGCTCTGCTAGAGAAACTGCGGCAAGAGTTGCAGCGGGTGCTATTGCAAAATTAATGCTAAATGAACTTAATATAGAAATTCAAAGTGGTATTTGTGAAATTGATGGAATAAAAGGTTCTAAAACTGATTTTGACTTTGCAAAAACATCTGAAATTTTCACTCTTGATAAAGATAAAGAAGACTTCCAAAAAGAAGCTATTTTAAATGCAAAAAGTGATCATAACTCTGTTGGTGGAGTTGCACTTGTAAATGTAAAAAATTGTCCAATAGGACTAGGTGAACCTCTATATTTTAAACTTGATTCTCAAATAGCAAATGCAATGATGAGTATTAATGCAGTAAAAGCTGTAGAGATTGGAGATGGAGTTGAGTCTGTTCATGAAAAAGGGCTAGATAACAATGATGAGATAAGAAGTTCAGGATTTAAGACAAATCATAGTGGAGGAATTCTTGGTGGAATTTCTAATGGTGATGAAATAAATATAAAAGTTTATTTTAAACCAACACCTTCAATCTTCTTAAAACAAGAAACAATAGATATCAATGATAATGAAGTAGAATGTGAACTAAAAGGAAGACATGATCCTTGTGTAGCAATTAGAGGTAGTGTTGTTGCGGAATCAATGATGGCATTAGTAATAGCTGATATGGCATTGCTTAATATGAGTAGTAAAATTGAAAATGTAAAAAAAGTTTATAATTAGTTATAGAATTTTTATTTTATTTAAAGTAAATTTTTGTAATATTCATTTGTCCTTTACTTTGGTCAAGTTGAAAGGATACAAGCGGAACCTATGTTCCGCTTTTTTTTACTTAACTTTTTTCAGTTTATCCTGAACAAAATCACTAAATGTATTTAAAACTGTCTTATTTGTGTTAGAAGTAAACACAGATACTCCACTTTTTTTTAATTCACCTACAGGTATTTTTTCATTTTCTGATAAAATCAAAACACCAAAATGGTTATCTTTACACTCTCTTATAATTTCTTCTTTAGAGTGTGGATGTGGATTTTTAATTGTTTCGACAGCTGTTATATTTTGACCACGGACATTAAGTATAGTAAGATACTTTGAATCTTCAAATGTACTCTCTACTGGGGAAATATAACTCATTTTTTGATTTGTCGGAAATACTATTCTAACCATAGTTCCTCCTTCAAGTAAGATTGCAAGAAATTTAAAACATCAGCTCAATTAGGATGAGTGAAAAAAAGTAATGACTAGGGAAAAGACAATATATATTTTAGTCCCAATATCAACTGATGTTTAAAAATATATTCCGTTAAAGCTAAAACAATATATATACTTTGTAAAATAATGGAAACCAAAAGGTTACCATGAGAGAAGATCACAAATTTTTTATTTATACAAAATATATGAAGTAGTAAATCAAGACAATAATTTACTGCTTTTGAACATATGACAGAATTGTATCAAATCTATGAACATATGTCAAGTATATTTCATTTAAAGTGTGATAAAATTTTAATATATTATTAATAAGGTTATTAATGGCTAGAGAAAAACTTGAAAGAAAACTTGAACTAAAGCCTGTATCTAAGTATTTTGGACCAAAAGATATAGAAGCTAGACAAGACGTTATTTTGTTGCATGAAGAGTTAGAAGCTATCCATTTAATGGATTCATTTTGTATGTATCAAGAAGATGCTGCAAAAAAAATGAATGTTTCTAGAGCAACTTTCGCAAGAATTATTAAAAGTGCTAGAAAAAAAATCTCTTTAGCATTAATTACTGGAAGTAATATAAAAGTACATGAAATTAAAAATGAATTTCATGTTGCAATATGTTCTAACAGTAATAAAGAGTTAGAATATGCAGATGCAAATGCAAAATATATTTGGATTTACTTTATAAAAGATTATAAACTAAAATCATCAAATTGCATTAATAATCCAATGTATCAAAATGAAGAAGAAGCTGCATGTAATGTTTTGCCAGATGTATTATATGATTTTGCTACAAACTACTTTTTAATTGAAGATATAGATTATGATTTAAAAATTTCATTAATTGCTAAAGGTATCTACCCTATCTTACAAGAAGATATAACAGAAAACTCTCTAGTAGATATATTTCAATAGAAACAAAAGTTTCTATTGGATTTCATCTTTTAACTCTTCAAGTCTTGCTATTCTATCCTCTGTAGTAGGATGAGTTCTAAATAAAGAACCAAAAGAAGACTTTAGCCCTGAAAATGGATTTATAATAAACATATGTGCTGTTTGTTCAGTTGCATTATGAACCTGATGTCCACTTCTTGCATAATTTTCTAATTTTGATAATGCACTTTGTAAACCAGCAGGATTTCCTGTCATTCTAGCGGCACCTTCATCAGCCATAAATTCTCTACTACGACTAACGGTCATTTGAATAATTGAAGCTGCAATTGGTAATAAAATTGCCATAAGTATCATTACTATTGGATTACCACCTTGTCTGTTATTTCCTCCAAACATAGCACCAAATTGCATAATATTTGCAATCATTGCAATTGCTCCTGCAAAAACAGCGGCAATTGTTCCAACTAAAATATCATAATGTTTAATATGAGATAACTCATGTGCTATAACACCTTCTAACTCTTTTTCATTTAACATTTCATATAAACCCATAGTTACTGCAACTGCTGCATTTTCATGGTTTCTTCCGGTTGCAAATGCATTTGGCGTATGATCAGGTATTAAATAAACCTTTGGCATAGGAAGACCAGCTTTTTCAACTAATCTTTGTGTAATAATATAAACAGGATGTCTTCTATCTTCAATTTGTGTTGCACTATATTGTTTTAAAACTTGTTTATCTGAATAATAGTATGCATAAAAGTTCATACCACCTGCTAATAAAAATGCAATAAGCATTCCATTTGTACCACCAAAACTAAATCCAATAAATACAAATAGTACAGTTAAAAGAGTTAATAAAAAAATTGTTTTTACTTGTTCCATATTTATCCTTTAATACTTAAATTTTACCATCAAAATATTAATAAATGTTTAACAAAAAAAAACTAAATTCTATTTAAAATTGATTCTTCATGATATAAAACTTTTGCACTAGGCGTAGTTTTTGACGTATTTTCAAGATGTACATCTTGATCATCAAAGAAAATATCTGCACCAAAGGCTTGAACTACTTCATATTTATCAACCCCACCTAAAAAGAATGATTCATCCAATCTTACACCCCATTGAGAAAGTGTTCTAATTACTCTTTCATGTGCAGGAGAATTTCTTGCCGTTATAAGTGCTGTTCTTATTGGAGTTTGTTCTTCTGGATATTTTGCTTGGATATTTGATATCACACGAATTAGTTGTGCAAAGGGTCCTGATTTCATTGCATTATTTGCATTTTCTTTTTCATATTCTAAAAATGCTTCTAGACCTTGTGTTTTATAGATTATCTCCGATTCTTCTGAAAACAAAACTGCATCACCATCAAAAGCAATTTTTACTTGCGTTGAGTGTTCATCAACATTTTCTTTATATGGTAAGATTCTAGCAGCTGCTATACCTTCATTTATTGCATTTTGTACATCTGTTTCATTTGCTGATAAAAATAGATCAACTTTAAAAGGTTTAAGATATTTTGAAATATCATTTCCTCCACTCCAAGCAGAACGGGCTATATCTAATTCATATTTTTCTATTGATTTTGTTATTCTTAAACTTGTAGCTGCGTTATTTCTTGACATAATAATAACTTCTACTTGTTTATCTTCTGGAAAATCATCATTTATTCTAAGTAAATTTTTTACAAGTCTAAAACCTGTACCTTTCTCAATAAGACTATCTTCATTTTCTATTTGATGTTTATAATATTCATCAACACCTTTATCTTCGAATATTTTATTTTCTTCTTCTAAATCAAATAAAGCTCTTGATGAAATAGCAATAACTAACTTTTTTTCTAAATCGTAACCCAATTTAAATCCTTGATTTTTATACATTTCTAAATTATGATTATTATACAAAAAAAGATATAATAAAGCATATTTAATAAAGAGGAAGTATGAAAAAACTATATTTAATTCGCCATGCCAAATCTGATTGGTCAAACCCTAGTCTTGATGATTTTGATAGACCATTAAACAAAAGAGGAAAGAAAAATGCTCCTTTTATGGGAGAAATACTGCATGAAAAAAATATTCATCCTGATTTGATAATTTCAAGTCCTGCATATAGAGCAAGAGAGACCACAAAAAAAATTGCTAAAAAAATAAATTATCAAAATGAAGTAATGTATAACGAAAATATTTATGAAGCTTCGTTAAAAACTATTTTAGAAATTGTAAACTTTATAGATGATGAATATGATACTGTTTTTATAGTTGGTCATAATCCAGGATTAAATATGCTTGCATTTTATTTAATCGAATTTAATGAAAACTTACCTACTGCTGGAATATTAGAAATAGAGTTTGATTGTGAATCATGGAGAGAAGTTAAGAAAAAAAATGCAAAATTTGTTTCATTTGAGTATCCTAAGAAAGACTATGCTTAAAATTTAAAAAAAATAGTTATTTTTTATTTACTTTCAAGTTAAATATTTTTAAAATTCTTTATAATCTAATTAATGAGTAAAAATGAAAACACTATATATAATGAGACATGCGCAAAAAGATGAATCTAAACCTGAACAATACGACTACGATGTTGAATTAACACAAAAAGGTTTAGAAGATTGTGAAAAAATTGCTCAAAAATTAAAAGATAGAAGAATTACTCCTGATTTAATTGTAGCAAGTCCTGCAATAAGAACAAGGCAAACAGCAGAAATTGTTGCCAAAACTTTAGACTATCTAAAAAACATAATGTACAATGAAGTAATTTACCAAGCATTTGTAAATGAAATTATAGAATCAATTACTTATACTTTTGATACAGTTGATTCATTAATGATAATTGGACATAATCCGGCACTAACGGCACTTGCAATAACTTTTACAGAATTTAGAGAAGAGATAAAAATGGGTTCAATTGTAAAAATAGAATTTGATTGTGACTCATGGACTGCAATTGACAAAACAAATGCTAAATTTATAGAACATTTTAAATTAGACTAATTTAATTAACTTTCACTTCTTATTTTATTATTGATAAAAATCAATGCAAAATACAATCATTTAGTTATATTTACAAAAAATTAAAGGAAATATAATCAAATGTTTGATTTAGCAAATAATATAGAAGGATTCCCCCAAGGTCATCCAGTAAGAGTATATATAGAAGAAAATTTATTAATAAAACAACTTTTTGAAGAACTTTTTAAAACAGAAGTAAAGGAAGATTTTGAAAAGTTTTTTAATATTTTCAATCAATTATGTGAAGTAGAAAAGCACTTTGCAAGAAAAGAAAATCAACTTTTCCCATACTTAGAAAAATATGGTTGGACAAGTCCAAGTCAAAATATGTGGGCATTTCATGATCAAATTAGAGAAGAAATTAAAACTGCAAGAAAATTAGTAGAAGTAAAAGCCCTTGATGATATTTTAAACGCTTGTATTACTATATATAACTCATTATCTCATATCATTCAAGTAGAAGAGCAAAGACTTCTTCCAAACGCTTTAAACATGCTTAGTGAAGATGATTGGAAAGAGATGAGAGAAGGAGATGAAGAAATTGGTTGGATGTTCTCAACTCCTCCAGTAAGATATCCTGAATTGAAAGAAGAAGAATATATTCATCCAAGCCAAGATAAGAAAAAAAGAGAGCTTCCTTTTTCACTTGAAGATAGAACACATTATGATGAAGGATACTTAACTCCTGAGCAAGTTAACTTTATATTTAAATTTTTACCAGTAGATATTACATATGTTGATGAAAATGATAAAGTTGTTTTCTATAATAGAGGAGATGATAGAGTTTTCCCTAGAAGTGCTGGAATTATTGGAAGAGAAGTTAAATTTTGTCATCCACCAAAAAGTGTTGACCAAGTATTAAAAATTCTTGAAGAATTTAAAGCTGGACGTCAAAATACAGCAGAGTTTTGGATTCAATTTAAAGGTCTATTTGTACATATTAGATATTTTGCAGTTAGAGATGATGAAGGTGTTTACAAAGGTGTAATTGAGATGTCTCAAGATGTTACAGATATACGAAAACTTGAAGGTGATAAAAGACTTTTAGACTGGGAATAGAATCTATTTATATAGATGCCCAGCTAAATTTCCACTAGAAAAAGACCACTGGAGGTTATACCCTCCACATGGTCCATCTAAGTCCATAACCTCTCCACAAAAATACAAACCATCTATAATTTTACTTTGCATAGTTTCAGGATTTATCTCTTTTAAACTCACTCCACCTCTTGTAATCATCGCTTTTTTAAAACCTACAGAATCTATTACTGTAAGAGGAGTATTTACAATTATTTTTACTAAATTATTTCTTACTTGTCCATCTTGTTCTTTAAACTTTTTGTTTATATCTGCACCAACTTCAAGACAAAGTGATTTTGAAACAGAAGCAGGTAGTAATGTTGAAACTAACTCAACAATATTATAATCAGGATTTAAAGAAGATTGTTTTTTTAAGTGTTGAAAAACTTCATCTTCATTTTTTCCTTTTACCATATTTATCAAAAGTGGCACTTCATCATATTTTTCAAGCAAAGGAGTAATCTCTCTTGAAAAATCTAAAATAACCGGACCTCTTAAACCCTTAGAAGTAAATATCAAATCCCCAATAGCTTTTAATTTTTTTGCTTTTTTTAAATCAATTCTTACAATAGCTTTTGCAATAGTATCAGCAGTGCAATCTCCCACCCAAGTCTCCTTTGTAATAAGAGGAAGCATAGCAGGATAAAGATCAGTAACTTTATGTCCAAGCTCTTTTGCAAAAGAATATCCATCTCCATTTGCACCAAGCATTGGAAAACCTAAACCACCAGTTGCTACAATTATATTTGAAGAAATAAACTCTCCTTTTGATGTATCTACACCTGTAGTTTTAATACCATCAACAAGTATTTTTTCTACTTTAACATCACAAAGAACATCTACTTCTAATCTATGTAACTCTTTTTCTAAAGCATTTATAATAGTAGATGAATTATGCGTAACAGGGAAAATTCTAAAACCATCTTTAGTATCAGTTTGAACTCCAATACTTGAAAAAAAATCTCTTAAATCATTTTTATCTAACATAGAGATTGCTTTTATCATAAACTTTCCATTTCGCCCAAATGAGTTCATAAAATCATCATTACTGAGGGTATTTGTAAGATTACACTTTCCCCCTCCTGTTGCTTTTAACTTTGAACCAAGTGTTGGAAGTTTTTCTAAAAGTAGTACTTTAAAACCAAGTTTCCTAGAAGTAATTGCAGCTATCATTCCAGCTCCACCAGAGCCTATTACTATAACATCATATTCATCTTTTTTCATTTGAGTATCATAACAAAAAGGAAGTAACAACTAGTTTTATTCTTTAAAAGAAGATTTATGTATTTTATTATACAATTCTTAATTATAGATTAATTAAAGGATTAACTATGACTCTTACTGCATACACTCAAAATTTACAATATCAAAGAACTCAGCTTCAATATGAAGCTAAAATTACGCCAATAGCTAATGCTTCTACTAAATTGGAAGAAGATATACCAGAAAAATCAAATAACAATATAATAAATGCTCCTTTTGTTTATGTAAATGAATCTAATTTATCAAGTACTGAATATTTACAAAAAATGATTATGCAAAAGATATTAGGTGCATTTGATAGTAATAATGAAGCAATGCCCCTATTTCCTAACGAAAATGCAGATATTTCAAAAGAATCATATCAAAAAGGAAATCCATATAATGAAGATGCAAATAATTTACCACAAGGTTTTATGTATAGTTCAAGTTATGAGTATTATGAAAAAACTACAATCGAATTCAATGCAGAAGCTATTATAAAAACTCCAAATGGTGAATATAAAATTGAACTAAATTTTTCTTATACTCAAGAATTTTATGAAAAAAATGAAATTCAAATTGCTATTGCAAATGAAACTTTTAAAAATCCTTTTGAAATAGAGTTAGAAGAAGATGATGATGATAGTTTAAAAGATTTAAAATCTCTTCATTTTATTTTTGATCTTTTCAAAGAAGAGGATAAAGAAGAAGAAAAAGATATCTTTGAACAAATAAAAGAAGCATTAAGACAAAGAAGAGAAATGATGCTAGATTTATTTAGTAAAGATGAAAAAGAAAATAACGTAATTGAAGAACAAACATCAAAACTAGATAATTTCCAAGTATGGCAAGAATCACAGAATTCACAATTTCAACTTGTAGCTGCCCAAAAAGATGGAATTGGAGTATTTCTTGCAAACTCTAGTCAAGAATCTAGTTATATGAATCTTAGTGTAAATTCAAATGGTTATTCATTAAGTAGTGGATATTCACATAGTGAAACATCTATCTTAGGAGTTACAACTGAAATAAAAGCATGATATAGCAACTTTTTAGGGAGTGCAACATGAAAATAGAGTCTTATAATATAAATATGCAATCAGATAATAGTTTTATTAGAAAAAACAGAACAACTGAATCGGTAACTTTTCTTTCTCAATCTATAAAAGAAACCCAAAATAGTTCTATTTTTAATAGTTTTAAACTAACACAGAAAAAAGTTGTATTTAATGAAGAAAGCAGCTTATCCATTGAAGATAGAATAAAAAAATTAATAATAGAACTTTTATTAGAAAAATTTTCAAATAAAAAATCTAATATAAAACTTTATCCCAATGATAATTTAAAAACTAAAGTAATAGAATATAATTCAATACAAAACCCCTACTCAAACAATAGCCAAACTGTATCGCAATGGGGTTTTACGTATGAGAGTAATGAAGAGTACTATCAAAAAAGTTCTATTGAATTTAGTAGTAATGCTACTATTAAAACCAATAAAGGAGAATTCAATATAGATCTTAATCTTTCATATACAGAACAATTTTATGAAGTACACAAATCAAAAATTGAAGTTGGAGCTGTAAAACTTTATGACCCACTTATCATAAACTTTGAAAAAGAAGATTCTTCTTTTGATAATATTAGCAAACACATGAATTTTGAATTTGACATAAATAGTAATACAGAAAAAGAGAATATACCTTATTTAAAAAATGGAGCTGGATTTCTTTCTTTAGACAAAAATTCAAATGGAATTATAGATAATGGAAATGAACTTTTTGGAGCAAATACGGCAGATGGATTTGAAGAACTTAAAATGTATGATGAAGATAACAATAATTGGATAGATGAAAATGATTCAATTTTTAAAGATTTAAGAGTATGGGAAAAAACAGAAAATGGTAAGAATAATTTACTTACATTAAGCCAAGCAGGAGTTGGAGCAATCTATTTATCTAGTATTACAACTGACTTTAATTATTCAAAATCAATAGAAGAAGAGAATGCAAAACTTAAAGAGACTAGTATCTTTTTAAAAGAAAATGGAAAGGCAGGATTAGTAACAAGTGTTGATTTTGTAGTTTAATCTCTTTTTATTTACCTAAACAAAAAGAGCCAAACATTACATCTAACATTTGATCATTTTCATATGGTCTAGTGATATTTGAAATATTTTCTAAAGCTTCTGTAATATGGTGTGCAAAAAACTCTAATTCACCTGTTTGTAAAGGCATTGAAGATTCATTTATATGAAAAAGTGTTTGTTCAACAGAATCTACTTGTCTTGTTGAAATTAAAGTCATATCATCACTATGAGTATTTAAATCCAGTAAAGACTCTACTTTAAATACTAAAGGATTAATAGTCTGTTTAGTGCTTAGTTCAATAAAATCATCTAGTTTTGTTTTATCAAACTTACTTTCTAAATCTGTTTTATTTAAAACTTTTATTATCTCTTTATCATCATTCTCTTTTAGAAGTTTTAAAATTTTTTCATCTTCAGCATCTAACTCTTTACTATTATCAAATAAAGAAATTACAATATCAGCTTCATTTATTGCTTCTATAGATTTTTCTATTCCTATTTGTTCTATTACATCACTAGCTTCACGTATACCTGCTGTATCAACTATTTTGATAATATGAGTACCAATTTTAACTGATTCTTCTATAGTATCTCTAGTTGTACCTGCAATATCAGAAATAATAGCCCTATCAAAATTTAACAATTTATTTAAAAGTGAAGATTTTCCAACATTAGGTTTCCCAACAATTGCAACTTTAAAACCTTCTATTAGACCTTCTCTTCTTTTACTTGCATTAAGAGTATCATTTAGTTTTATTTTTATCTTATCTAGTTTATTTTCTATTTGTTCAAATATATCATCTGGCAAATCATCTTCTGCATAATCAATACTTACTTCTGTGTATGCAAGCATAAATAATAGGTCTTCTCTAATATCATTTACAAAATCAGTTAATTCACCTTTTAATTGACGTGCGAGTAATTTAACAGCATCTTCACTTCTTGCTTCAATAATTTTGGCAATTGCTTCTGCTTTTGTTAAATCTATTTTACCATTGATAAAAGCTCTTTTTGAAAACTCACCTGGTTGAGCCACTCTTGCACCATATTTTATCACTTCACTCATGATAATATTTGATATTGCAATACCACCATGACATTGAAATTCAACTATATCTTCCCCTGTAAAAGAGAAAGGATTTTTAAAGTAAATTAATAAAGCTTCATCTATTACTTCATTTTTTGAATTATATATTGAACTAAGTGTTGCAAGTCGTGGTTGTAAGTCTTTTTTCTTTGAAAGTTTTAGAGCTATTGGTAAAGCATCTTTACCACTAACTCTAATTATTGAAATGGAACCAATTCCATTTGCTGTAGCAATCGCTACTATTGTTTCATCATCAGTCAATTTTTATTGCTCTTTACTTCTATACTCATTTACAAGTACGTATTTATCCCCTCTTACATTTGTTTTAACAGCAACGTATTTTTCAGGGAATTCTTCTCTTAATTTTTTAAGTGCAATATGAACTAATATTCCATCAAGAGGTTTTGTTTTGAAAGAACCTTTTTCTTTAATTGTTTCAATAACAGGTTCTAAATATGTATGAATTGAAGTTTCTTGATTTTTTAAGAATTCAGCAACTTCAAGTCTTAACATTAATCCATATTTTTCATTAATCCAGTTAAATAAAATATATGAAAGAGCTTTATATCTATATCCTTCTTTACCAATAAGTAAAGCTGAATCATCTCCCGTAAACTCTATGTATAAAGTTGTTTCATCAAAAAACTCTACTTTTATATTATCTATTGCATAACATGTATCTTTAAATAAAGATTCTAAACCTTCATTTACTTCGGTTAAGATTTCTTCTTTATCTTTTTTTACAACAATCTTTGCAACTTCTTTTTGTGACTTAGATTCATTATAAAAATTATCAAAAATTTTCTCTTTTGATTCTACTTTTGGAACATCATTTAACTTAGGTTGTTCTCTTCTTCTAGCTTCTTTTTTTCTTTTTTGATGAGCTCTTCTCTCATCTGCTTTATTTGAATCTTCTATCTTTTTAGATACTTCTTCAATTTTTATATCTTTCTTTCTAAACTTTTGCTCTTTAGGTCTTCTATTATCTCTTCTTTTATTTCTCTTTTCACTTGCAGAAATAATTGCATTTTTCTTACCGAATCCTAAAAAACCATTACTTGGTTGTTGAAGGATATCGATATCTAATTGTGTAATTGAACAACCAAATTCATTTGATGCTAATTCATAAACTTCTTCTAAACTTTTTGCTTCAAACTTTTTCATAATAGACTCTCCTATTTTTTTGCAGCTCTTTGTTTCTCAAATAATCGATTAATATAATATTGTTGAGAAATAGTAAATACATTATTCACAAACCAGTATAGTGTTAACCCTGCAGGGAACCATAAGAAGAAGAATGTAAATACAATTGGTAACATTTGGAAAATTTTCTTTTGCATTTCATCCTGCATTGTATTTGGAGTGATTTTTTGTTGTAACCACATTGAAGCACCCATTAATATTGGTAATACAAAATATGGATCCATCTCTGCTAAATCGTGAATCCAGAAAATCCACTCTGCACCTTTTAACTCAATTGAGTTAAGTAGTACTCTATAAATAGCAAAGAATACTGGAATTTGTAAAATTAATGGTAAACAACCACCCATTGGGTTTGCACCATGTTTCTTATAAAGTTCCATCATATGTGCAGATTGTTTCTGTTTATCATCTTTATATTTAGCTTGAATCTCTTTCATTTTTGGAGCAAGATCTTTAAGCTTTTGCATAGATACCATACCTTTGTATGATAATGGATATAAAATAAGTTTAATAATAATTGTTAAAGCAACAATTGTCCAACCCCAGTTTCCAATATATGTTTGTAAAAATGCTAAGAATGTAAACATTGGTTTTGCAATAAAAGTAAACCAACCATATTCGATAACATCTGTTAATTCTTTATTTAATGCTTTTAAATCGTTAAAGTTTTTTGGTCCCATATATCCTGAAAAAGAGATACTATTTGTTGCATGGATAAAACCTTGAGGATTATCATCTGCATCTGGCATAAGAGAAACTTGTAATGATTTTTCAAAATTGTAAATTACTGTTGCATAATATCTATCAAAACTTGATATAAATTTTACACCTTCATATGATTTAACCTTACTTAAATCTTCATCAACTGTTAAGTCCATAGTACCGTCTTGAAGTTTTAAATAAACTCCGTGATCAGCATACATATCAGCTAAGATATTTGGTCTAAATCCATTTGTAATAAAAAATTGTTCTTTTGATGTTGAGTTAACTTCTAAATCATAATGCCCATTAGGATAAACTGTAAAGTTTTTGATTAATGTAACACCAGATAAAGATTGAGTAAGTGTAAATTTTTGAATTTCTTTTGTTGCATCTACATTTGTTGCAGTAGTTGTATAATTTACTTTAAATGCTTGATTATTCACATCAGCATTTGCAAATCTAACTTCTAAAGGTCTTAATTGATTAGCTTCAAAAAGTTTAAAACTATTTCCATCTTCATCTTTATACTTTTCTTCAAGTAATGTAACTTGAGCAACTCTACCTAATTTATCAATTTGAATAATATTTCTATTTGTTTTAATTGTCGTTAAAATATTTGCAGAACCAATTGCTTTTGATGAAAGTGCAGAAATTGAGTTTTTCATTTCTTCACTACTTGCTGGTTGTCCTGAAGGAGAAGCATTTGTTGCAGTAGCTACATCAGGCGCTGCATTTGCTTGTTCTTGCTTAACAATCTCTTGCTGTTTTGCTTTTTCTTCTTGTTGAGGCTTTAATACTAAAAATTCATATGCTATAAAAAATACAAACACTATAAGTGTCATAATAAGCATTCTTTTTTGCATACCTTTATCTTGATTCGGATTATTCATTATTTTTCTTCCACTCCCGGTTTTTTACTATGAGGTATCTATTATCATTTATAGGCACTAGCCAATATTTGATTTTGATTTTTTTGAAATTAATATTATTATGCTTTGCAATTTTTACTATTGGATAGTCAAATCCACCAGGAAAAAGTTGGTTACATTTTAATATGCGTGATATTGTAAAATAAATTGCCTTAAAAAAAGTATTATTTTCTAGTTGCCATAGGGCATAATTGGAACAAGTTGGGTAATATCTACAAGATCCAAATGAGATTACTGAAAGATATCTCTGATAAAACCTTACTAAATATTTAAATAGTGTTTTCATCTATTTAAACAAATCAAGTTTTTTCATAGCATACTTGAAATCTTTTTCCAATTCTTTAGGGCTTTTCTCTAGAATATTTTCTTTTGTAACAAAAATATATTTACCAATTTTGATTTTTTTTTCGAAGATAAGAATTAAAGCTCGAAGTCTTCTTTTTGCTCTAGCTCTTTTTACTGCATTTCCTACTTTTTTTGAAGCAACAAATGCTAACTGCATGTTTTCATCATGCGAAAAAAAAGCGACAAAAGAGTGAGTATGCCACTTCTTGCCGCTTTTATAAAGTTTGTTAAAATCTTTTGAATTGTTAAGACGGTAGTCTTTGCTTAGATAGCTAATCTCTTTCTACCTTTAGCTCTTCTAGCTTTAATAACTTTTCTACCGTTTTTAGTTTTCATTCTGATTCTAAAACCGTGTGTTCTTTTTCTTGGCGTGTTATGTGGTTGATATGTTCTTTTCATATTCTTCTGTTCCTCTATTCACAAATTAAGTCGCGTATTATATTTAAAGAATACTTAAATTTTGTTTAGTTTAAGCATTTTAAGAAATTAATCTACAAATTAACTAATGTTTGCAATCACTTCACCATTTTGAACATCGAATTCTACATTAGAGCCCTCGACAATTTTATCTTCTAAAATTAAATCAGCAAGTCTATCTTCAACTATTTCATAAATTGCCCTTTTAAGTGGTCTTGCTCCATAAACAGGATCAAAACCTGCATCTGCAATATAGGCTTTTGCATTTTGTGTTAAAGAAATTCTAATATCTTTTTGTTCTACTTTTGTTTTTATATTATTAAACATAATATCTACAATATTTGTAATTGCATCTAAACCTAATTGTTCGAAAATTACTATATCATCAAGTCTATTTAAGAATTCAGGTCTAAAATGAACTTTTAAATCATTTAAAACCTCAGAGCGTCTACTCTCTTTATCTTCTATTTCAATAATTTTAGAACTTCCAATATTTGAAGTTAAGATGATAATAGTATTTTTAAAATCAACAGTAACACCTTTATTATCAGTTAATCTTCCATCATCAAGAACTTGAAGTAAAATATTAAAAACATCAGGATGTGCTTTTTCAATCTCATCAAATAATATCACAGAATAAGGTTTTCTTCTAACTGCTTCTGTTAGTTGTCCACCTTCATCATATCCTACATATCCAGGAGCTGCACCAATAAGTCTACTTACAGCGTGTTTTTCCATATACTCACTCATATCAAATCTTATAAGTGACTTCTCATCATCAAATAAAAACTTTGCAAGTGTTTTAGCAGATTCTGTTTTACCAACACCTGTTGGTCCAAGAAACATAAATGAACCTATAGGTCTAGAATCTTCAGAAAGTCCTGCTTTATTTCTTTTTATAGCTCTTGAAATTGCCTTTAAAGCTTCATCTTGTCCTATTACATCTTCTTTAAGTACTGATTCAACTCTTAAAACTTTTTGTTTTTCAGAATCCATCATTTTATTTACGGGAATTCCTGTCCATCTAGAAACAATACTTGCTATTGCTTCTTCATCAACAGAATTTCTAAGAAGTGTACCCTCTTCTTGCATTCTTTGCCATTTCTCTTCATTTTCTTTTATTTTCTCTTCTAATGCTGGAATTTCTCCATACTCAATAGATGCTGCTTCTTCAAATTTTGATTCTCTTTTTGCACGTTCTGCTTTTGTTTTCAGTTCATCAATTTTTGCTTTTAAAGAACTTGTTGCATTAAAAGTCTCTTTCTCATTTTGGAATCTTGCTTCAAGAGTCTGTTTTTCTTCATTTTTATTAGCAAGTTCTTTTTCTATCTCTTCTAATCTCTGCTTATTTTTCTTAGATTTTTCCATCTTAAGAGCTTCTTTTTCTACATTGATAGTTTGAATCTCTCTTTTTATTATTGAAAGAACTGTTGGTTCTGATTCAATCTGCATTTTAAGTTCTGCTGCTGCTTCATCTATAAGGTCAATAGCTTTATCTGGTAAAAATCTATCTGTTATGTATCTACTTGATAACTTTGCCGCACTAACAAGTGCAGAGTCATTTATAGTTACATTATGGTGTGTCTCAAGTTTCTCTTTTATACCTCTTAAAATTTGTAAAGCTTCATTTACACTTGGTTCATCTACATTAACTGGTTGAAATCTTCTTTGCATAGCTGTATCTTTTTCAAAATACTTTCTATACTCTTTTAAAGTTGTAGCTCCAATTGTATGTAGTTCACCTCTTGCTAAGCTTGGTTTTAAGATATTTGCAGCATCCATAGAGCCTTCACTTGCTCCTGCTCCAATTATTGTATGAATCTCATCAATAAATAAAATCACATTTCCAGCTTTTTTAACTTCATCAATGACCGACTTTAATCTATCTTCAAATTCACCTCTATATTTAGCACCTGCAATTAATGCACTCATATCAAGTGTTACTACTTTTTTATTTTGTAAAGATGTTGGAACATCTTTATTTACAATTCTTTGGGCAAGTCCTTCTGCTATTGCAGTTTTACCAGTTCCAGGCTCACCTAATAATATTGGATTATTTTTTGTTTTTCTAATTAATATTTGCATCATTCTATTAATTTGCTCATCTCTTCCAATTACTGGGTCAAGCTCACCATCAATAGCCATCTTATTTAGATCTATACCATATTTTCCTAAAGCTTCTAAGTTCTCGTCTGCACTAGCACTATCAATAGTACTTCCTGCTCTCATAGCTTCAAGTTCTTTAATTGCTTCTCTTAAATCAATATACTTTCCTAATACTTCTTTTAATTCTTTAGAATCAAAATTTGCAATAAGCCAAGAATCGATTGCAATAAACTTATCTCCTTGCTTTGCTGCTAATCCTTCTGCTTTTTCTAAACTTCCTACTAAATTTCTTGATAATTTTATATTCTCTTTTGTAACTGATGATACAGAAGAAAGTTTATTTGCATATGATTTTGCTTCTAATTCAATTGCTGCTTTATCAACATTCATTTTATTTAATAGTTGATTTAATACTGAGTTAGTATTTGTTAATAAAGCCCATAACAAGTGAATTACATCTACTTCTTGATTTTTATTATGTAAAGCTAAAGCAAGTGAAGAATCAATTGTTTCAGCTAATTGATTTGTTAATTTTTCAAATAATTTATTCATTTTTTAGCACTCCTATTGTTTAATTGCTAACAAAATTATAGCAACTTGAGTGTGTATTTGTCAAGTTAAATTGAATAAGTATAATTATTTACTGGATTTTTAGGTAGTTCAATAATAAAACAAGAACCTTTGTATTTTCCTGTTTTAGTCTTAAATTCAATATTTTTCACTTTTAATTTACCATTCATATGGTCAACTATAATTTGATGAGACATATAAAGACCTATCCCAGTTCCTTGGGATTTGTGTTTCGTTGTAAAATAAGGATCAAATATTTTATCAATTATGCCAGTAGGAATTCCTCCTGCATTATCTTTTATTTGTAATATATATTTATCTTTATACTCTAGTTCAGATATTTCAATACATCTTTCTTGACTATTATTAGCTAAAAATGCATCTTTTGAATTATTTATAATATTTATTAAGACTTGAATAAATTCATTTGGGTAACCTTCAAAACTAAACTCATTGTTTGAGAATCTTGTAAATAGTTCTATTTCATTATTTTTTATATTTGAGCTTAAAAGTTTTAAAGCTTTTTTAACAATATCACTTACAACAAATAATTGCAAATTTTTTTCTGATTTAAAAAAATTCCTAAAATCATCAATCGTTCGAGATAAGTATTGAGTATTTTCAACAATCATATCCATAGATTCATTTAATCTATCATCGCTTAATACTGAAAATTCTTTTTCAAATTTAACTCCACTAGCACAAGTACTAATTATACTCAAAGGCTGTCTCCACTGGTGTGCTATATTTCCAATCATCTCTCCCATTGAAGCCATTTTACTTTGTTGAAATAATAATTGGTCTTTATTTTTCAACTCTGTAATATCAATAAGTGCAGATACTCTTACTAATCTATTTTCTAATTTTAAGAACTTCCCTTGAACTAGAGCTTGTATTCTACTACCATCAATTTTTATGAGTTCTATTTCATATGGTTCACTATTAACCAAAAGATTATTTTCCACAATTCTTCTATATTCAGGAGCAACTAAATCTAAAATATTCTTACCTATCAAATCATCTTTTGATGTAGCACCAAATAAATCTAGACATACATTGTTTACATCAAAACAAATTTTATTTTCATGTAAAATTATTGATTCCATTGTGGAGTTAAAAAGAGATTTAAAACTATTTAATGAATTTTCTAAAGTATCTTCTCTTTTATCAATTTCTACTTGCATTTTATTAAAACTATTTAGTAAGTTGTTAAATTCATCATAATATAGATTTTTATTTTCTACAGTATAATTACCATTTGAGATTTTTGAAGTTATTGTTTCCATATTATCAAATGATTTAAAAATTCTATTTGAGATACCTAGAGATAAGTAAATTGATAATATTATAAAAACAATAATTGCAAATATAATCAAAAGAACAACTGAATTCAATGATTTTAAAATATAATCGTGGTTTTCTCTTACAAGAATTGTCCATCCAGTTCTCTTTATAGTTGTATAAGCACCAAATTGTTTTCCATCGTTTTTAATAGAAGAAAAGATAACTTGGGTATATGGTTCTTTCTCTTTCACTAACTTTGTAAAAACTTCAGAGGTAATAGCATTGAATCTTTGAAGAACCAATTGTTTATCATCTGGATTTATAATCATAATACCATTTTTATCAAAGATTCTTATCATATGAGAATTGTCATGATTTTTAAATCTAAGAAGAAAATTTGATAGTTCTGATAAATTAATCATTATTACACCAATTTTATCTGCCATTCTAAAACTATATGAAATTGAAGGTTCTTCATCAACAGTAGATAAAAATACATTTGTCCAATAACTATTATTTGAATTATTTAATTCTTTAAAATAATTTTTATTCGAGTAATCAAAGCCCTTATAAATATTTAGATTTGACATTGCATAAAAATCTTCAATCAAACCTTTTCTATCCAAAATCAAAATAGACGATATATTTTGATTTGTCTCGACAACATTCTTTAAAAGATTTCCAGAAAAAGAGTAGTTATTAGAAATATAGTCTGCAATATTTTCTATGTCCAAATTTAAATTTTGAACTTCTTTTGAAACTTGCTTTAATGCTACATTTTGATTATGTTTAATAATTTCAATTTTTGAATTATAAAGATTGAGTATTGAAATAGCACCAAATATAATAATAACTGAAATAGAAAAGAAAATTAAAAGCTGTAATATTTGCTTTTTTAAGCTCTTTACTTTTTTCATTTTATTCTTACGTATTTCCCATTAATTACTTTAAAACTATAAAACTCTCTAATTACATCTCCGTATTTATCAAAAATTATTGTATCTTGCAGCCCTGTAAACTCTTTTTTGTTTAACACATATTCTTTTATTTTATCTTCAGAAACATTTTCTAAAGATTCAATTATTATAGAAGATAACTCATACGCTTTTGCAGCATACATAGAAGGAAATGTTTTATACTTTTTCTTATAGTTTTTTACAAATTTTAAATAGTTAGGATTTTTTGACTCTTCATCATAATCAATATTAAAAATAACGCCTTCAGAGGATTTTCCACTATTTTCTAGAAATGACGGTGTTCTTGCCCATTCTGCCATTGCAAATTGAGTCTGTAAGCCCTTTAATCTTACATATTGAAGTACTCTTGCAGCATCAACTGAATTAGCACACATTACAATAATATCCGGTTTCTTTTCTTTTATATCTGAAATAAGTTTGTCTAAGTTATCGTTTGTTTTAGCATAAGTAAGAAACTTTTCTCCACCATTTTGAATAAAACTTTTTTCAAAATTTACAAGATAATCTTTAGAATAAGTTGCATTAAAAGGATCATAGATACCGTATACCTTTTTAAACCCATTTTCTAAAACAAAGTTAGTAAAAGAATCAAATCTTTGATTGTTGTTTGCAACATGTACTCTAAAGAACTGATCATCCTTTTTAGAAAACTCATTACTTGCAGAAGCAGCAGATATCATAAACATATCTTTGTGTTTATTTATTATTGACATAGAAACTTTGCTCATTGAACTTGTTACATTTCCAATTACAATTTTGATATCTTCTTTTATGTAGTTATTTATAATTTCTTTATTTAGTCTTTTATCTTGTTTATCATCTTGAAAAACTATTTCTATACTTTTATTTCCAACTTGATAATTCTTTTCTTCAAAAGCTAAAAGAACTCCATTTATCATAGCATTCCCCAAAACTGAATATTTACCAGTTAATGCTCCAACAAAGCCAATTGTAACTTTCTCTTTCTTATTAAATTGTATATATGCAAATATAGATACTAGTATCAAAATAAAAACTAATAAAATAGTAATTACTTTTTTATTCATCATCAAAGTTTTCCCTAAATAGTTGATTAATCTATTATACAATTTTTTATTGTAAAATTATCTTTCTTTAAGAAATACTCTAAATAAGGCTAAAAAAAAATTATGTTATGTGGAATAGATGAAGCAGGAAGAGGACCACTTGCAGGACCACTTGTTGTTGCTGGAGCAATAATCAAGAAATCAATAAAAGGATTAAATGATTCTAAAGTATTAAGCGAAAAAAAACGAGAAGCATTATTTGATGAAATAAAAAATAATTGTGAATACCACATTGTATTTACAGATGCAAAAACATTAGATGAAAAAGGCTTATCTACATGTCTTAAAAATTCAATAAAAGAGATTATGCAAACACTAAATGATAAAGCAGATGAATTTTTAATGGATGGAAACACTTCTTTTGGAATTCAAACTTTACAACATAAAATTAAAGCAGATGCAACTGTTATGGAAGTTAGTGCGGCATCTATTTTAGCAAAGGTTAGTAGAGATAGATATATGTGTAAAATTGCTGAAGATTTTCCAAATTATAATTTTGAAAAACATAAAGGATATGGAACTAAAGCCCATGTTCAAAAAATAAAAGAATTTGGTAGATGTGAAGAACACAGATATAGTTTTAAACTAAAAGCGTTGGATGAAGATAATCAACCAACACTCTTCTAAATTTTATTTAGAAACTTCACCTATTTTATTCTCTATAGATTTTACTTTTCCAGTCAATCTATTTTTATACCCTTTTCTAATATCAAATTTAATAGTAGAATAAACTCTATTACAATCTAAAGAATCTAATACATCATAACACTTTTGAACAATTTCAAGAGCCTCAGAGATTTGTTCAGTCTCAATAATTGTTGCCATAGGTGTTAACTGATATGGATAACCACAATCTCTAATTACTTTTATAACTTGCGCTACATGCTCACTTTTACTTTCACCATGGTCAGTTGGGAACATTGCCATTTCTAATAAAACGCTCATATAATTTACCTTTAATTTTTATTTATTTTAACAAAGTTATTTAGTAGGAATTCTAATTTTAAAAGAAGCCCCTTTACAGATGTCACCTTTAAAATTATATTCAATATTTTGAACTCTTATACTACCTTTTAAATGTTTTGAAACAATCTCTTCACTCATATATAATCCAATTCCTGTACCTTGAGATTGATGTTTAGTTGTAAAATATGGTTCAAAAATTCTATCAATAATTTTCTTAGGAATTCCTCCTGCATTATCATCTACTTTTAATACAATATCATCTCTTTCTAAATAAATAGAAATAAATATATATTTATTTTTTATATCTTTTTTTAGAAGTTCATCTTTAGAATTATTCAATAAATTTATTAATACTTGTAATAATTCATTTTCACAACTTTCTATTTCTAAAGAGCTTATATTCTTGATAATCTGAATATCTTTTGAAATAAACTCATTTTCAATTAAATTCATAACTTTTTCAATCAATGTTTCAGAACTAAATATAGTTATCATTTTATCTTGTGAAAAGAAATATCTAAAATCATCTATTGTATTTGATAAATATTTAGAAGTTGAAACAATGGAATCTAAAGCATCTTTCTCTTCTTCTTCACTAATTTCTACACCTAACTCTTTTTTTAGTTTGATTCCAGAGGCAGCAGTAGAAATAATAGATAAAGGCTGTCTCCATTGATGAGCAATATTTTCTATCATCTCACCCATCGCCGTTAGTTTATTTTGATGAGAGATGATTTTATTTTTTTTATCATTTTTTTCAACTTCTTTGTCAATTGTTTGTTTTAAAGATTCATTTAACTCTTTTAACTCTTTTTGATTTTTATTTAATTGCAAATATAACTTTGTTATCTCTTTTGAATAAATATAATAACTAATCACATACAATATTAAACCAAGTAAGATTATAAATAATCCTAAATATAAATACGCACTATTTTTATATTCACGAATGGAAGATTTATCAATCAATATTAAATCTTTAAAAACTATAAAATTCGCTAATCTTTCTTCTTTGAAATATATAGGATAATTTATGATTAAATATTTATCATCTACAAAATATCTTTTTGTGTTAATGATTTTTTTAACTCCAAGATTACTAAGATAATCAATAACTTTTTTGTTTGCAGAGATATTTGCTATATAATGATTATCTACAAAAAGATTTGTAAAAGGTTTTGTTAATTGTTTTGTATATTTTTCATTTACAATAATAATAGGTTCTACAGTATTTGATACTCTTAAACCTCTTGAAATGGAATTAAAATGAGTAATAGATTCAATGATTCCAATAAATTTGTCATTTTCATAAACAGGTACCATTGCTTTAAAAGTCATATCATAACGTCCAACACTAATAGTACTTTTAATTCTAGGTTGTTTTAACATTTCCCTTATATCTGCTCTAAATTTATAAACATTGTCATTTCTTTTTTCAGACCAACTTCTAAAAAGAGATTTTCCCTTATTATCAAGAACTTGAAACCAAACATTTTTAAAAGCTGTCTCTTTTCTAAGTAATAGTGATAATTTATGAAGCTTTTTATCCTCCACAAGATTACCTTTTAAAATATTTATAACTTCTATATTATTGGCTAAAGTAATTGTAAGGGCAAGTGTCGCATTTTTTTTCTTATCAATTAAAGAACTCAATTTATTTTCTAAATTGGCTGTTATATTATTATATTTTTTTTCTAATAGTTGTTCTTCTTTTTGATATACATAGTTAATAGTCATTGATATAGCTAATATCGATATAATAATATATGTAGTTATAGTTATGAGTCTGTAATTATTTTTTTTCATACAAATCTTTTTTATTTATTAAATTATTATACAAGAATAATATAAAGTAACTCTAAAAAATTATTTTTATTTATTAACTTAAAAAATGTTCTACTTTATAATGAAATTTTAAAGTCAGATTTACATTTATTTTGATATTATTTTGCTTATATCTACAAAAAGGAGCAATATGCAATTAGATATATCACCTGAAGTATTATTATCACAACTTGGCTATGCAAAAAGTGAATCTTCACTTAATCAAGCTAAAAAAGTAATGAATGAAACTAAAGAATTTGATAAATTTTCTAAACATATTATTAGTCTAAATGACCATCTTAAGAAAATGAATGCTTACGTAGCACTTTCTAACTCTACTAAACATTTAAAAATCAAATGTGATGAAAATGATGCAGATGAAATTATTGAAGAATTTCATGAAGAAGTTAACCATTGGGCAAATAAATATAATATAAACTTGCAAAAACTTGATAATAAACCAGTATATTACATACTTGGTACTATATAAAAAATAAAAAGGTATTAAATACCTTTTTATTTACTCTTTAATTAAAAATTTTTCTATATGTATGACAATATGGTGTTTTGCCTGTCTTTTGGTAATAATCTTGATGATAATCCTCTGCTTCATAAAATTTAGATACTTCATGTAAAGAAGTAGCTACTTTATAATTCATATCTTCTAATTTATCAATCAACTCTATAGTAGTCTTTTTTTGATTTTCATCCACATAGAATATTGCAGATAAATATTGACTCCCAATATCTGGACCTTGTCCATTCTCTTGTGTAAAGTCATGAATTTCAAAAAATAGTTTTGCTAATTCTTCAAAAGATATTTGGCATTCATCATAATCTATTTTTACAACTTCTAAATGTCCTGTTGTTCCAGTACATACTGCTTGATAATCTGGATTATCTATATGTCCACCCATATATCCCGAAACTGCTGAATAAACACCTTTTATATTTTGAAAGTGATATTCCACACCCCAAAAACAACCAGCTGCAAAATATGCTACTGCATGTTCTTTACAACATTTATCATCAGTTTCAAATTTTAAAGAAATAGAATTTACACAATGTCTTGTATTTTTAGAAGTAAAGCCTTCTCCTTCAAAAACATGACCTAAATGACCACCACAGTTGTTACAAACTATTTCTACTCTTCTACCATCACGATCAGGAACTCTTTTTACCGCACCTTCAATTTCATCATCAAAACTTGGCCATCCGCAACCTGATGAGAATTTATCAGTAGACTTATATAAAGGAGTATCACATTTTTTACATTTGAAAGTACCTTTTTCATGAAAGTCATTATATTTACCAGAAAAAGGTCTCTCCGTTCCTTTGTTATCAATAACATACGATTCTTCTTCAGTTAATTCATTATAATTCATTTTTACCTCAAATTGTAATATATTTGAAAGAATTGTAACACAAGAAAAAAAGTCAATGATTAAAAATAAATATAATTTATTAGTTTAATTTTTATTAAATGTTTCAATTATAAAATTTAGTACAATAACAAAGACCAAAATCACTTTTCTCAATATATATAGTTGAAAGATTTTTTTCAATTAAAGTCTTAACTAAATGTAAACCTAGATGATGTATATTTGTTCCTTCTAAATCAATATCATTATAATCAAACAAACTGTTTAATAATTCAATATCAAACTCTTGAACATTTGAAGATATATCAAGTTCTACAACATCATTTTTCTTACCAAAAAATATATTGATTTTTTTATCTTTTATATTATTGTTTTTTAAAAGATTTATAGAATTAAAAATTAATTTCATCAAAACATGTTTTAATTCACTTTTTACAAAAGAGACCTCAAGATGGATGTCTCCTTGGACATTAACTTCTATTTTATTTTGAATAAACATATCTTTAAAAAAGAGTAATACTCTATTAACCATTACATTTAGATTCATAAAATCTGCTTCTACATCTTGCTGAAAAAAACTTTTGAAATCTTCAATTGTAATATTTAAATAATTTAACTGATCATTTGTAAGATTGACAGACTCTTCAATATCTTTATTCTCTATATTGTTACTTATGAGTTTTAACTCTAAAGCTTGATTTTGAAGTTTTATAAGACCCAAAGGATAAAGCATCTGTTCTGACATCATATCAATCATCTCACTTAGTGCTAACATCTTTGACTGTTTAAATAAAACTTCATCTTTTTTTCTTATATCTTCTATTTGAGTACGTACAATATCATTTAAATTATCATTCAAAGAAGTTAACTCTTTAATTGAACTTGACAATTTTAAATGTAACTCGACTCTTTTTAAAAGTACTTCAGAATAAAAAGGTTTTACTAAATAATCAACTGCACCTAATTCAAAGCCTTCTACAATATCTTTTTCATCATCCTTTACCGTTAAGAAAATTATTGGAATATCTTTTGTTTTAGTATCTTCTTTTAAAACTTTACAAACTTCATAACCATCCATTGTTGGCATTACTATATCTAGAAGGATTAGATCAAAATCATTTTCTTTTACAAGTTCCAATGCTTTTTCTCCGCTTTGTGCATAAATTACATTATAATCTTTTAAAATATTCATTGCTACTTGTATATTCTTTGGATTATCATCCACAATTAAAATCTTATTTTGATATTTATGTAATTGCATTTTATATCCTTTAATCCATATTCTTAAATTTGTCTTCTAACTCTTTAAATCGTACATACATATTTGCTTTTGTAATTAACTCAATTGAAATAAATGGCTTAATAACATAATCAAGTCCCCCAATTTCATAAGCTAATTCAATATCAGATGTAGAATCTTTCCCTGATAAAAAAACTATAGGGATATTACTTGTTTTAGAATCAGATTTTAGTTTTTTACAAACTTCATAACCATTCATTTCAGGCATCATAACATCAAGTAGTATCAAATCAAAGTCATTTTCTTTAATTAATTCTAAAGCCTTTATCCCAGTTTGTGCATAATACATATGATGTCCTTCGTTTTTTAATATATTCATTGCCATTTGTATATTTTTAGGAACATCATCTACTATTAAAATTTTACTCATTATCTAACTTTCTTCTCATTTTTATAAGCTCTTCAATAATTTTTTCATAACTATTCATCAAATAATCAACTTTTTCAATATCAAAAGCATCTATATTGTTTTTTAATTGACTAATATAATCTGACAATATTTCAATACCTTCAGGTGCAATATCATCTAATTCTTCTACAAAAGAGTCAATAAGTAAAAAATCACCTTTGTCTTTTACTTCATTCCATTTCTCTTTTAATGTAGTAGTTAAAACTCCTAATACCTCATCTAACTTTGACTTATCAATAGTAGAGATATTAGTTTGTTTTTCTACAGTAATATTATTCAAAAAAGTAAATTTTAGATATTTACTAATCTCTTCTATTAAATCATCTAAAATTACAGGTTTTCTTAGATATCCATCAAAACCATATTCTCCAACTTTTTCCAAATCTTTTCCCATAACAGAAGCTGTAAGAGCTATCAAAGGAATATTTTTTAGTTTTTCGTCATTTTTAATTATAGTTGCTGTTTGATAACCATCCATAACAGGCATTCTTAAATCCATAAGAATCAAATCAATCTTGATATTTTTTAACCTATCTAGTGCTAATTCTCCATTTTCTGCCATAATAATTTTAAAATTAAAGTTTTTTAAACTAGCTTGTACAAGTTTCCTATTTTCTTCTATATCATCAACAACTAATATTGTTGCTTTTTCAAATTCAATATTTGAAAAATCTAACTTTTTAGCAGTAATCTGCTCTCCTAGTGAACTTACAGGAATATCATAAAGTCTAAACCTAAATATAGAACCTACTCCTTTTTTACTTTCAACCTCAATCTCACCATTCATCATACTTACTAGTTTTGAACAAATTGCTAAGCCCAAGCCTGTACCACCATACTTTGCATCATCTTGGTCACTTTGTTCAAAAGACTTAAAAACATTTTTTAAATCTTTTTTGTCTATACCAATCCCTGTATCTTCAACAGAAATAATCAAATCAATCTTACTTTTTATTTCATCTTTATAAAGATTTTCTACTTTTAATTTAATAGTTCCTTTTTCTGTAAACTTAATAGCATTTCCAATTAAGTTAAATAAAACTTGCCTAATTCTAATACTATCTATAATAATAAAATCAGGAATATTTTCATCAATCTCAATTGTAAAGGTGATATTTTTACTTATAATCTTAGAATGAAAAATTGACTCTACTTCACCTATTAAGTTTTTTGGATTTATTGATTCTTTTTTTATATCAAGTTTTCCAGCTTCAATTTTTGATAAATCTAAAATATCATTAATAATACCAAGAAGAGCATTTCCTCCTCTTTTAATAGACTGTAAATAATCTTTTTGTACAGGATTATCTATTTCTTTATCTAGAAGTTCTGTAAAACCTATAACAGAATTCATAGGAGTCCTTATCTCATGGGACATATTTGCTAAAAATTCACTTTTATGTTTTGCAGCACTAAGTGCTATATCTTTAGCCTTTACTAAATCTTTATGTAAATTCTCAACTTCTGTAATATCATGAAATACAGCCGTTTTTAAAACTGAACTATTTTTAATTTTTGAAGCAACAACTTTAAAAATATACTCTTCATCATTCATAACAATTTTTGCTTTATGAACTTTTAAAGAATCTGATAGAACCTCATCAATCCATGTTTCATCATTTCTTACAGGGATTAAGAAATTTTTCTCATCACTTGTATCAAACAAATCACAAATACATTTATGATTTTTCTTAAATTCACTAAGATTTTTTATTTTTAAAAAGTTTAAAAAAGATTGATTTACCTGTTTTATCTCTTTACCATCTGTTACAACAATAATATCCATCTGAGAATTCATGATTGCACTTACAAAATCTCTACTATCACTTAGTTTTTTTTGAGCTTCTTCTTTTTCTTCAATTTCAGATTGTAATTTTCTATTCCAATATAAAGTACCAAATAAAATAAAAAATGCAACAAGAACTATCTTCCAAATTAAATCATAATCAATCTTTTGTTCATAATCAACTTTAATCCATTTTCTATAAATCTCATCTTTTTTATCTACAGAGATATTTTTTAAAAGTTTATTTATTATTGATGTTAATTCTTTATGCTCTTTTAAAATACCAAATCCATATTCATATGTATATCCAGTAGGTCCTACTATTTTTAGATTACTTAAACTATATGCCTTACTATAATATTCAAAAGAAGGAATATCTAAAATAAAATAATCTATTTGAGAGTTAGATAACTCTTTTAATCCTTCAAGAGGACTCTCTATTTCAACTAATTTAGGAAAAGAAGGATAATCATTTAAAATTCTTTCAATAACTGAGTACCCTTTAACAGTAGCAATTTTCTTATTCTTTATACTCATTAAAGAGTTTACATATTTATCATTATTTTTATTTGCAATAATAACAATCTCAGCAGCAAAATATTTAGTAGAAAAGTTCATAAACTCTGCTCTACTTTTAGAATAAGAAATCGCATCTATCATGTCTAATTCTTTATTTTTCATTGCAGCTATTGTATCTGCCCAATTTTCTTTATTTTTATACTCAATATCTAAATTTATCTTTTTAGTTATTATAGAGACTAAATCAGGAACCATACCAACATATTTTCCATCTTTGTCAAGGAAAGAGTATGGAGGCCAAAAAGTATCTCCAGAAATTTTTATCTTTCCATGGGAAGATAACCAATCTTTTTCTTGTTTTGTCAAATTAATCTTTAAATCTTGTTTTGGAATTATTGTAGAACTGTCTAATATCCACTTATTAGCAATCTTTTGTCTTTCATTTTTAGTAATATTATCAAGGGCTTTATTTAAAATAGATAATAAAACCTCTTTTTCTTTTACTACACCTATAGATAAATTTGCTTGTTTAAAATCGGCTTTTAGTTTAACCTCTAAATTTGTTAAAAGGTTATTGTTAATTAAATAAGTTATTACAGGTAGATTTCCAATATAAATTTCAGCTTTCCCATATGAGACATATTTTAAAGCCTCTTCATTTGACTTAACAAATATAAATTTCATTTTTGGGAATCTTTTTTTTAGTTTTTCATGTACAAAATTATCTTTTGGTAAAGCTATTTTATACTTTTGTATATCGTTAAAAGATTCTAAGTCTAAATCTTTTTTTCCTACAACCACAATATCAACATCTAAATAAGAAGATGTGAAATTTAAGTACTCTCTTCTAGTATCTGTACTATCTGCACAAGCTAAAATATCTAACTTATTCTTCTTGATTTTATTCATAACTTTATTCCATTTATCAGAATAAATTTCAAAGTTTAAACCAGTGGAGGAGGCTATGAGATTTAAGTACTCAGAAGATATACCTTGATGTTTTTTATAGCTATCTACAAAATCAAAAGGAGGCCAATTTGAATCAACACCTACTTTTACAATAGGATTCTTTGATATCCATTCTTTTTCCTCTTCATTTAGAATAAGTTGAGCATTTAAGCAATTAACAAATAAGAAAATAAGAAATATACGGAATAGAGTCATTTGTCACCATTAAATAATATAATTTAACACTTTATATATTATCTAATAGCAACTTAATTTCCTAGTGTACTATGAACCTTTTTTCAACTATTACTTTTTCATTGCATAATATTTTACCAACAAAAACATCACCAATATCAAACTGCCCAACTCCTTTTGGTGTTCCAGTCATCAAAATGTCTCCATCTTCAAATGAAGAAAAAGTTAAAAGTTCATCTATAATCTCTTGAGGTTTTGTAATCATTAAAGATACTCCACCTTTTTGTTTTAGTTCATCATTTATATATAGTTCCACTTCTAAGTTTGAAGTATCTCCACTAAAGTTTACAAAATCTGAGAATACAGCAGAATTATGAAAACACTTTGCTCTCTCCCAAGGTAGCCCTTTTTTCTTTAGTTTTGATTGTACTTCTCTTAATGTTAAATCCAATCCAAAACCAACTGCACTTATCTTGTTTTCTTCAATTATAAAAGAAATTTCTGCTTCATAATGGCAACTTTCATTTCCTTTAGGAAAAATCATTTCACTACTTATTGCAGAATTTGGTTTGAAAAAAAATACTGCTTCATCGGGAGTTTCATTATTTAATTCAGCTATGTGTTCAGTATAATTTCTTCCTATACACACAACTTTTGATGGGTATATTTCTGTATTATCTAATAATATTTTATTCATTTTTTATCTTTAATATTAACTATGTATTTATTTCAAAATCTAAAATACAAGTGCAGAATTATATCCAAAAAACCTGATTGTAATTTTACTTTTTTGACACAAGATAATCTATAGAAAACTTTCCTGCACCATGAGACATAAATAATCCTAAAAATAAGAAGAAGTATAATGGAATCTCAAAACCATTGTCCCCTGCACTAAATCCATTTGCATAATGAACAGTATAAATTGCAACTAACATGATAACCATAAGTGGTACTGAAATTATTCTTGTAAGAAAACCAAAAGCTAATAAAACTACACCTAAAGTTTCAGTTGTAGCTGCCATATATGCATTTAAAGTAGGGAAAGGTATTCCCATTGAACCAAACCATTGTCCTACTGAATCTATGTTATTCCACTTATTCATTGCTGGTTCATAAAAACCATATGCGATTACTAATCTTGCTAAAAGTAGAAAAAGAGACTGGAAGTTATTTAGAATTTGCGAAATTGCATTATCTATTCTTGAAATCATTAATTATCCTTGTGTTTTTGATTGCGGTATTATAATAATTAAATATTTACTCTTTGTGTATCAAAAGATAACTTTTATAAAAAGTAAATATAATACATCAAATGATATATGCAATTTAAAAGGAATATATAAATGGCAAAAAACAACTTACTAATAGTTTGGTCAAATGCAGATATTGAAGTTGCAAAGAAATTCCCCCTACTTTACTCTTCTGTTATATTAGAAAGAGAATATTGGAAGAAAGCACATCTTATGCTTTGGGGGCCATCAATTCTCCTTGCAAAGAAAAATAAAAAAATTCAACAACAGTTATTGGAAATTCAAGCAACTGGAGTAAAAATGAGTGCTTGTATCGTATGTGTAGAAGATTATAAAGCAGTAAAAAAATTAGAAAAACTAAATATCAAAGTAGTACACACAGGTGAACTTTTAACAAAAGCACTTAAAAGTGATAAATGGGCGGTGATGACTATCTAAATATTGACTATTAAAAAGATTAGTATCTTTTTAATAAATCATTTATAATCACAGCTGTAATTCCCCAAATAACCTCGTCTTCATATTTGTAAACCCAAACTTTGTGACGTTTATGTCCCCAAGGTTTACGATATGTTTCAGGAAGACCTAGTTCTTCTACTGGAAAATGAACTTCTTTTTCTCCCTCTTCATTTATAGAAAATGGATGAACCTCATATTTTAAAGTATATTCTTCAGGCTGATGTTCTTTGAAAAATTTCATAGGAATAAGCAAAGTTTTTTCAACTTCACTTGGATCTATTATCATATTTTTAACAGCTTTTTTCTTTATAAGACCTACAAATGGCTCAATAACTGCACCAATTGGAGCTACATAAGTATCTAATTGTCCTAAAATTTTTATATCTTTTTTTTTGATTCCAAGCTCTTCTTTTGTCTCTCTAAGTGCTGTATGTTTAAAAGATTTATCACAATCTTCATATCCACCACCAGGGAAACAAATATCTCCACCCTGTCTAATATTTGCAGCTCTTTTTTGAAATAATAAATAATACTCCCCATCGATTTTAACTAAAGGAATCAAAACAGCAGAATTGAAAAATCTGTCTCTTCCCATAACGTTTACATCTAAAGGTAAGTTTTTTATAAATGTTTTAAAATGTTTTTTATTCATATTATCTTTTCTATATATTAATAATTTAGTATAACAAAATTTCAATTATAATCTATTTTTACGTGCGAACTAGATACAATATCATGTTAAATTTAAAGTATCAAAACAAGAGAAATAATGCAAAATAAACTATCCACAAAAGACAAACTTTTAGACTCAGCATATATAGAAATATATACATACGGTTTTCAAGGTTGTAATGTAGATAGAATTTTAAAACATGCAAAAGTACCAAAAGGTTCTATGTATCATCATTATAAATCAAAAAAAGAACTTGCACTTGCAGTAATAAAAGAAAGAATTACTCCAAAAATGTTAACTTTTTTTTCTTTTGAAACTGTAGAAAATGAAAATGAAATTGATACTATAAAAAACAAACTAACTCAAATTTCTAAAATAGACTATCTACTAAAATATGGTTGTCCATTAAATAAACTAGTACGTGAAATGTTTAGCCTAGATGATAGTTTCAAAATAGAACTTGAAAAAACATACGCCCAAATTATAAAAAATATTGAAAATTTATTGGAAATAGCACTAAAAAACAATCATATAAAAAAATGTAATATAAAAACACTAAGTCTTTTTATTTATACCTCTACTATAGGAAATATCTCTATTGGAGAAGATAATATCACAAAAGAGAGTTACCTAGGTTCACTTCAACATTTATTCAACTACTTAGATTCAATAAAAAACTAAATTAGACTATTTAGTCTAATTTAAGAAATATTTCTTTATACTTTTATTAGACCAAATAGTCTAGAAAGGATTTAAGATGTCAAGTTTAGAAAATTATAAGTTAATTCATACAAATGAATTTCAAAATATAAAAAACGAAACCTTTGTAATTGAAGGTACTCCACTAAAAAAAGAAGGAAAGCTTTTTTTAAAAGAAGTACTTGATTTAAGTTCAATGGAAATATCTCTAAATATACTAAAACCAGATGAAGAGATACCATTTTTTCATAAACACAAAAAAAATGAAGAAGTGTATGTAATAATCAAAGGCAAAGCACAATTTATAATAGATGAAGAGATTATTGATTTACAAGAAGGCTCTATAATAAAAATCAAACCTGATGGAGCAAGACACTATAAAAATAGTTCTAGTAAAGAAGAACTAGTAATCATGATAATTCAAGCTAAAGAAAATAGTTTAAATAGTAAGACTATCGAAGATGGCTATATTGTAGATTGAATAAAATATCATATTTAATAAAAAATATCATTTGATTGTCATATGCTCACTATATAATAAAAAATCCTATTCAATAAGGACTTTTATGTTTATAATGATTAGTTTTTTTACAGTTTGTTTACTAGTCGTTACAATAATTTAAAGCCGTAATTATCTCTCTCCTCTACGGCTTTAGATTAAGTTAACAATTCTTCATTTCTTCACAATATTCCATAATAGAAATAACTGCACCCTGTGGGTCTTGAATAACTGAAAAATCACCTACATTAGGAATATTTGTTTTAGGAACAATTATATTTCCACCCAAACTTTGAACTTTTTCTATAGTTTCATCAATACTTGTTACAGTGATATAATTACCCCAATGTGATGGAATTTCACTTGTATCAACCATAGCATCTTTTTTATCATAAACACCACCAAAAGGCATTTCTTCACCTTCTACTGTCATCATGTGATATTCCATAGGAGAATCACTCACATACTCTTCAAACTTCCAATTGAAAACTTGTGAATAGAAATCTTTAGCACCTTTTATATCAGAAGTCATTAACTCCATCCAGTTCATCGCACCATGTTTCATATATGGATTTGCCATTTTGTACTCCTTTTAAAAACTTTTTTAATTGTATCTTTTTTTAGTGACAATTTGAAGTTAGAGTAAATCTTTTGACCACTTGGTTTTTACTATTCCTAAGGCTTCATATTCTATTTGCATATTTGTTTTATCTAATAATTCTATAGTAGCTTTGAAAATAATTTTACATAAATAGTTATCATAGATAAAAGGTATATCTATTTTTGATAGTCTAAATTCTATAAAGTTTTTATCAAGTTGATAATTTATGGGAAAACCCATAAATTATCAACAATTGGAACATCTACCGCTCCACCCCAAAAATTCGTAGTACTGCAACCTGAGCCATGTATACCTATCTTCTTTCCTGAGGAAAAAGCCATAAGTGCAGAAGAGATTAAAATATCTTTTCCAGGAAGATCATTAGGAATATAAACTCTAAAGGCTGAAGTACATCCATCTGAATTTAATACAGGACCTGATATATATAATGATACTCCCCCATTTTTATGAGCAAAATATCTTGTTATTTCTACACCTGGACCATTTAATGGTGTAATATACTTTGCATTAACAGAAACAGATATAAATACAGATATTATAAAGTAAAAAAATAGCTTTTTCATATATTCTCCTAAATTTTTTTGTATTATATATAAAGCTATCTTAAATAATAAATAATATAATAAGTTTTATTTAAGTCGTATTGTTAGAATTTCAAAATAGATATCGTTTAGATATAAACAGTCTCTTTTATTTTGTATAGGAAATATCTTTCCCTCAAGAAGTATAAAGTCTCTAAATTTGAAATTAGAGTAAACCTTTTGACCACTTGGTTTTTACTATTCCTAAGGCTTCATGTTTTATTTGCATATTTGTTTTATCTAGTAATTCTATAATAGCTTTGAAAGTAATTTTACAAGAGTAGTTATCATAGATAAAAGGTATATCTTTTTTTGATAATCTAAATTCTATAAAGTTTCTATCTTCTGTATCTTCTAAAGACGGCTTTTGAACTATTTGGATATCAAAATCATGTGAACCTATTTTATCTGATTGGATACTCCAATTTATATTTTTTAGTTGTTCTATTAAAAAAGGTTTTGTATTTTCAAATATGACTATTGGATTGTAGAATAAATCCATTGATTTGTTTTTGTTTTCGTAAGATTGGATTGTTGCTGAGCTTAGGTGGATTTTCATGGCTGAGCCTTTTTATTTAATTATATCCTACTTTTGTATTGACAAAAAGTAGGCAAAAACAACTGCCAGTTATTGAAGGAAAAGCTTCCCTCAAACTTTACTTTTGAAAGCTAGCCTGCAAAACTCCTTTCTAAAGTGACATTTAGTCACTTTTTACAGTCAAACAGTTTCGGCTTTTTTCGCTTAAAAAAATAAAGTCTTCGGCTTCAATAAGAGCAGGAATAAATAAAATATAATTTTTCAATTTTTATAAATATAAAATGTATATATAACACTCATTATTAATGGAATAATAACTTTAATCAATAAAAAAAATCTTTCCATTCTTTTAAATATAGTTAATCTGTTTATAGATTTTTCTGAATAATTTGTAAAAAACCAAACTCGCCCTTTATTAAAGATAAAACCTAATATTTCATTTGAGAAAAACATTACTAAAAAAGCTCCAGGAATTGCTTTTCCTAAAAAATATTCTATTTTATCTAAACTCTCAGGATAAAAATAAATTGATATTAAAGAAAAAGTAATCGTGTAAATGATTGCATATAGTGCAATCAAGTAACGTGCTTCTTTTTTAGATGATTTTATTGCAATTTTTTTTATTGTTTCTTCATATTTACGAGGGTCATTTTGTTCCATTTCTAGTAATTTTTGGTAATTACTATTATCAACTTCAGGTAAAGGAAGTTGAATTATTGCTACTATCCAAGAAAACATTATTGAAATAAGAGCAAAACTTACTACAAATAAATTTATGAAATATGATGAAGAAGGCTTTGTAATTACATCATATATAACATTTATTTGAATTAAAAAAGAAACAATCATAAGGGTAACAAATAAAAGCAATAAAAATAAACCTAACATTAACATTAGTACTATTGCTAAACTATGCCAGTTATTCTCTTTTTTTGATGTAATATATGTCCATCCTTCAAAATACTTATTTATATATTTATAAGTATAAAACTTTCTAATTTCATCATTAGATGATATTTTTTTAATACATTCATTTATCAATGAATTAATGTAATTCTGATATGCAACAAGAACAGCAGAAACGGGGGATATTATTGCTGCAAAAAATAAAATGATTTAAATGATTATATTTCGAAAGAAATAAAGGCGGAGAGAAAAATAAATGTAGGAGCTTACAGAAAGTAAGTGAGTACATTTATTTTTCTTGACAACGCCTATTTATGAAGGAAGATGATTATTTAAATCATCTTTTAGTGTAGGAAGTGTCTTTTTCCTGAGAAGTATAGAGCCATACCAAACTCATTTGCAGCTTCTATAATCTCATCATCTCGAATAGAACCTCCTGGTTCGATTACACATTTTACACCAGCTTCTGCAGCTGCATCAATAGAGTCTCTAAATGGGAAGAATGCTTCAGATGCTAATACTGCACCAGTAACATCAAGACCCATATCATTTGCTTTTGTTAAAGCAGCTTTTGAAGCATCAACTCTTGAAGTCATACCCATACCTACAGCTACCATTGCAGAGTCTTTTACATATACAACACAGTTTGATTTTGTTAAAGAAGCAATTTTATATGCGATTTCCATATCTTTTACTTCTTGCTCAGTTGCAGCTCTTGAAGATTTTAATTCAGAGTTTCTTACTTCATCTTCTTCAACTTTATCAGCATCTTGGAATACAAATCCACCATCAACTCTTTTAAAGTCAATTTTATCTTCTGCAAGTTCTAAAAATTCTGTACCTTGCTCAAATAATTTAATTCTTTTTTTCTTAGCAAATACTTCTTGAGCTTCAGCAGTTATCTTTGCAGCAAATACAACTTCTAAGAAAATTTCATTCATCTTTTCTGCAAGTTCTTTGTCAACTGTACCATTAACTGCAACTACACCACCAAATGCCGAAACAGGGTCACATTTAAGTGCTTCAACATATGAATCAAATAAGTTATCTTTAATAGCAAATCCACAAGGGTTACCATGTTTTACAATACACACAGCTTTATCTTCTCCAAATGCAGCAGCAATTCTTGCAGCACCAGAGATGTCACCCATATTGTTAAATGATGCTTCACCTTTTAAAGTGATAAATTTGTCTGAAAATTGATTATCAAATTCATATAAAGCACCTTTTTGATGAGGGTTTTCACCATATCTAGTATCAAATACTTTTTCACCAACGATGAATTGTTTATCACCCATACCATTGTTAAATCTTTTATTCATGTAATTTGCAATCATAGAATCATATGCAGCTGTATGCTCATATGCTTTAATCATCATATCTCTTCTAAATTCTTGAGTATTTGTATCATTTTTAAGATTGTTTAATACTACATCATAATCAGCAACATCAGTTACAATAACTACAGAATCGTGGTTTTTAGCAGCAGATCTAACCATAGCAGGTCCACCAATATCAATATTTTCAATAATCTCTTCAAAATCATCAGTTTTTTCGATAGTAGCTTTAAATGGATATAAATTAACACATACTAAGTCAATACCTTCAACACCTAATTCTTTAGCTTGTTGTAAATGTGATTCTTTATCACGTCTATGTAAGATACCACCATGAATATATGGGTTTAAAGTTTTAACTCTACCTTCAAAACACTCAGGGAATTTTGTAACTTCATTTGCTTCAATTACTGCAATTCCTGCATCTTTTAACTTATTGTATGTACCACCAGTTGAAATAATTTCATAACCTAAAGATACAAGTTCTTTAGCAAAGTTTTCAACACCACTTTTGTCACTAACACTGATTAATGCTCTCATTAAGATTTACCTTTTTTGATTTGTTTGTTCGTATTTTTATGGCGGGATTATAGTTAAATTTTATTTATAGGTTGCTTTTACAAATTGTATTAGTAACATTAAGAAAAAAGATAACTAAAAAGTTCTCTTTTTATAGAAAAAGATAATTATCTTCTAGATAGGTAAATCCCTACAGCTTGTAATTTCTTACCTTTTAACTCTCCACATAGTTTATTTTTACTTATGTAAGTCTTTGCTTGCGCAGTTGAGTTAAACTTTACATGAACCTCTTTACACATTTTATTATAAACTTTTTCACCCATCATTTGCATTTTCTTTTGTCTTTTTGCAATCATGGCACTCTCTTTTTTAAGCTCACTTGATACCATGGCAAAAACATCATCAAATGTTTTTATTTCTCCACCATTTGCTTTTGCAAACTTTTGAGCATCTTCTTTTTTAGCAAAACCATATTTACTTACCATAGCCATAGTCGCAGGTTTGTTACTACCTACTACATAAAAGGCATCTTTAGCTTTGATAAATTTCAAATCACTGTTATTTACTACTTTTAACTCAGCAAGATCAGCTTTGTTTATAATCTTATCTTCTACTAAACAATGTATAGAACAATATTGTTTCATACCATCTGCAGATTTTGCAGCATGATTTGTTTTATAAAATATTGGTAATGTCATACCACAAACTGGACAGTAAGCTTTTGAATCGCCCTCTTGAACAAGTGTCGCTTGAGATGCAGGTACAGCTGTATATCTCATCTTTTTTTGTTTTTTTGCCATCTCATTTGCAGATGATGCAGAAACTAATAATAAAATAGCCAATGCAGAGAATAATAAATTCCTCATAAGTTTTCCTTTTTTTAAATAATTACAAAATCTTATACTTAAATTGTTAATTAATTGTTAAATTTAAGCTTATTTTTAACTTTAATTTAACAAACCTTTGATAATATTATCAAAAATTTTAAAGGCTATTCTTGTTAAATAAGATTCTATATTTTTTATTTATATTTATAATTTCAACAAATACTTATGCAAATAGTAACTTCTCAAAAAAAGCTATAGTTAAGCCTGTTCTTACACAAAAAGGAGAAGAAAAATATTGGTGTCCTGTATGTGGTATGAATATTAAAAAGTTTTATAAAACTTCACATACTTCAACATTACAAAATGGTACACCTAGACAGTATTGTTCTATACATTGTTTAGCAAAAGATAAAGAAGAATATGGAATAGACTCAAACAATATAAAAGTTGTAAATGCAAAAACAGAAAAATTAATAAATGCAAAAACTGCTTTCTATGTAGTTGGAAGTAAAATAACAGGAACAATGAGCAAAGTTAGTAAGATAGCCTTTGCTAAAAAAGAAGAAGCACAAGAGTTTATAAAAAAATATAAAGGAAGAATAGTTACTTTCGATGAAGCTTTAAAAGAAGCCAAAAACTCTTTAAAAAAAGATGACAAAATATTAAAAACAAAAAAGAAGAAAAAAATATATCCAAAGGGTAAAAAAATCTTTGAAAAAAGATGCCAGCAAGATATCGACCCAACTATGTATTTAGAAATAAACGAGTTAAAAGCAGATATAAAAAACAATAAACTATGTAAAAAATTAAATGAATCACAATTTCAAGCTGTATCTCTTTATCTTTGGGATGTAAAAAGATTTGGAAACTTAAGCCACATTGAGAATCCAATTGAAATAGAAGATACAGACAAATGTCCAGTATGTGGAATGTTTGTAGCAAAATACCCAAGATGGGTTGCACAAATTATTTATGTACATGGAGACCATGAACACAAGTTTTCATTTGATGGAGTAAAAGATTTATTAAAATTTTATTTTGACCCTAAAAGATGGCTAAGTAGTGAAAATAAGCACCCTATTTCAAAAGAAAAAATTAAAAATATTTTAGTAACTGATTATTATTCACAAAAGCCCATTGATGGAAGCTCTGCTTTTTATGTAATAGGTTCAGATGTTTATGGTCCAATGGGACATGAATTAATACCTTTTGAAGAAGAATCAGATGCAAAGACTTTCAAAAAAGACCACGGTGGAACAAAGATTATAAAGTTTGACAAAATAAACGAAGAAGAAGTTTATAAATTAGATGAATAAAAAAAGTAAATATCTATTTTTCACTATAGTAATAGCTCTTTTTACAATTGCAATTGAGCTTACATATCTTAATAGTTTTAAAAGCTTGACTAAAAAAGATATTGAAGAGAAAAATATTTTAGTCTCATCATTAGGACTTCCAGACTTAGCCATATCAACAGAAGCTATGTATATCAGACATAGAAGTTTAAGTGATACTTTTTCTGTCTTCAAAGAAGGACCAGAACTTAAAGAGTATTTTCCTACAACTTTTATCTATTCCCATTCACATATTTTAAATAATACCCCATCAAAGATTATAAATGAAAAATAAAATAAATATCTATTTAATAGAATATGCTATAAATTCCCTACTAAGACAAAAATATAAAAATATATTTATCCTAATAGTTTTTACATTTTTAACTTCACTTTTAACTTCAATATTTTTTATCTCAAACTCTATAAAACATGAGTTGAATTCAACACTTAAATCACTTCCAGAAATAACAGTACAAAAGTTAAAAGCAGGAAGACATCACAGTATAAATACTCAAATAGTTGATGATATTATAAATATTGCAGGAGTTGAAGATGCAATTCCAAGAGTTTGGGGATATTATTATTTTGCAAATGCAGGAGTAAATTTTTCTGTTGTAGGTATTGATGAGTTTGAGAACCAATACAAAGACTCTTTAAATAAAATTATAAAAGAGAATGATTTTTCAAAAGCAGAAGAAAACTCATCTATGATTGTAGGAACTGGGGTAAAGAAGATACTTGATGAAAATTATTATAGTGAATACTTCAACTTTATACGTCCTGATGGAACTATAAAACCAGTAAATATTGGTGGAGTTTTTAAAAGCAATCTACAACTAGAATCAAATGATATCATCCTACTTCCAAAAGAAACTGCCTTAGATATTTTTGCAATGCAAGAAGATATGGCTACTGATATTATAGTAAAAGTATCAAACCCAGAAGAGATATTTACAATTGCTTCAAAAATCAAACTTATGTATCCAGATACTAGAGTTATTACAAATAAAGAATTAGAAATAAGTTATCAAAATATTTTTGATTATAAAGGTGGTATGTTCTTAGCACTATTTATAGTCTCTATCTTTACTTTTTTTATAATCATTTACGATAAAGTAAGTGGTTTAAGCTCTGAAGAGAAAAAAGAGATTGGTATCTTAAAAGCAATTGGTTGGAAAGTTGAAGATGTTTTAAAAGAGAAGTTTTATGAAAGTTTTATTATCTCTTTTATCGCTTATACTTTTGGAATATTGATTTCATTTACTTTTGTATATATTTTCCAAGCTCCACTTTTAAGAAATATTTTTACTGGATATTCACAATTAAAGACTTCTTTTGAACTTCCATTTGTATTTGATTTTAATACTCTGTTTTTAGTGTTTTTCCTAAGTGTTCCTATTTATATTGCAGCAACTATTATTCCATCATGGAAAAGTGCGACTATTGAGACAGATAAGGTGATTAGATAATGATAGAACTAAAAAACCTAACAAAGATTTTTGAAGTAAATAAAAACAATAAAACAACAGCACTAAAAGATTTAAGTCTAAATATAAAAGAAGGTGAGTTAGTTGTTATAAAAGGTGCAAGTGGTAGTGGTAAAAGTACAGTTCTTTCACTTATTGCAAGTTTATCAAAACCAACAAATGGTGAAGTTATAGTTGACGAAAAAAGAGTTTCAAAACTTCCTGATAATTTTGCATCTTTATATAGAAGAGAACATATAGGATTCATTTTTCAAAAATACAATCTAATTCCTACAATAAGCGTAAAAGAAAATATTTTACTTCCACTTATTCCTCAAAACCCTGATGAAAAAGAAGCAACAGAACTTTTAGAAAGAGTTATGAAAAGATTTAAAATTGAACACAAAAAAGATAATATAGTAAAAAATCTTTCAGGTGGAGAGCAACAAAGAGTTGCAATAGCAAGAAGTCAAATAAACAATCCAAAAATCATAATAGCAGATGAACCAACAGCAAATTTAGATAAAGAACTCTCTTTACACTTCATCGAAATTTTAAGAGAATTAAAATCTTCAAATAAAACAATCATTGTAGCAACTCACGACCCACTATTTTTTGAACTAGATTTTGTTGATAGAGTTATTGAACTTTCAAATGGAGAACTTGTAAAATGATTTTATCTCCTGAAGTTTTAACTATAATCATATTAAATATCATATTTTTAGTATTTGGTACTATTGCATTTATTTTAAGTATTAAAATATTTTTTAACTGGAATATAGAATCAACTTCACAAAAACAATACACTTTAGAAAAACAAAGTTTTTTAACAGCAACTATTATCAAATATATTTTATCAATCAAAATACTTCTTTTTATATTTTTTGTTTTTACACTTGATAAAATTTCAAATGTATTAACAGGTGCAATGTGTGCAGCTGGAGTTGTAGATGCAACATCTTATGGGATTTATTTGTTACTATTTAAATTGATAAATATCTATCTTTTTGGATTTTGGTTAGTAATTCACAAATTTGATATGAAAACTGAAAGTCTAAAATTTACAAAACTAAAATTTGGATTCTTTTTATTTATCTATATACTATTTATTTCTGAAATTATTTTAGAGATTACTATGTTTTCTTCTATTGATGTAGATAAACTTGTAAGCTGTTGTGGAACTTTATATTCAAATAGCCAAACTTCATATCTTTCATCTATATTTATGATTAATACTTCTTACCTTCTTATATCATTTTATTCAGTTTTTGCACTTTTGATTATCTTCTATTTTATAAAAAACGACTATCTATATATCATTTTTAATTTAATTTTTCTAATCTTAGCAATTATTACATTGATTGTATTTTTTGGTACATACATTTATGAGCTACCAACTCACCACTGCCCATTTTGCATGCTTCAGAATGAATATTCATATGTAGGATATATCTTATATCTATCACTTTTTCTTGGAACTTTCTATGGATTTAACATAGGAATTAAAAATATCTTGACACAAGACAATGAAAATTCGAGTAATTATTATAAAATGTCACTTGCATTTATAATATTCTATACTTTATTGGTAAGTTATTATCCTATTGCATATTATATAAAAAACGGCGTATTTTTATAAATTATTTTTGTTTAAAAGGAAGGTTATGAAAAACCTGGCGTTAATTGCTTATTTAGATTTAAAAGAATCACTTAGAGCAAAATGGTTTCTTGTTTATTCGTTAGTTTTTGGTGGAATGATTGCACTATTTTTTATTGCAGGAGTTACACAATCACAAGTTATGGGATTTAGTGGATTAAGTAGATTATTACTTATGTATATCCAAGTTACTATTGTTATCCTACCAATATTCATACTTATTACAACTGTTCGTTCAATATCAGGAGATAGGGATACTCATATTTTAGAATATATGTTATCTTTTCCAATATCTTTAAAACAATATTATTGGGGTAAAATTTTAGGAAGATTTATTACTGTATTTTTACCTGTATTTTTTGCAATGGTTATTGCTATTGTTTATGGAGCTTCTATTGGGGCTTCTATTCCTTGGGATATTTTCTTTTTATATACAGGATTACTATTTTCACTTTCATCAGCATTTTTAGGAATTGCATTTTTTATATCATCATTTGTTAAAACAAGTGAAGTTGCACTTGGTATTTCATTTTTTATCTGGATTTTTCTTTTAGCATTTATTGATATTGCACTCATTTCTCTTATGATGCAAAATAGATTTAGTGAAGGCTTTATTATTAGTATCGCGTTATTAAACCCAATGGAAATTTTTAGAGTTGCAGCGATTTCTCTTTTTGATCCATCACTTACAGTTATGGGACCTGTTGCATATTATATTTTAGATACACTAAAACAAACTACATTTGTTTTATTCTCAATTTTATACCCACTTGTTTTAGGTTTAGCTTTTGCATTTTTAGGTTATGCAATATTCTCTAAAAAAGATTTAGTTTAATAAAAAGTTGTTATTACGAAAGGAAAAAAATTATGTTAACAAGTAAAAAATTCTCACTATTTATATTATCTACATGTCTTGCTTCAACATTGACTCTAAGTGCAAGCGAAGCTTATACTATGAATTATGATGAAAATACAAGAGGTTTAGTTAGAAAAATGCAAATACAAAAAGACCCATCATGGGCAGCAAAAATTGTAAATAAAAATTCAAAAGAGTTTTATTTTTCAAGTCCTAAATCAATGTTAGAATTTTATTATAATCCAGAAAAATGGCCATCTGCAAATACAAAAAATGCAAATGAATTAAAACATGTTATAGTTACAGATTATAAAACCTTAAAGCCTATTGATGCAAAATATGCTTTCTATGTATATGGAAGTAATAAAATTTCTCTAGCAGGAGATGACTTACCTGCTTTTGAAAATATAGCAGATGCTAAAAACTTCTCAGAAAATAATAATGGAACTAAAATATTAAGTTTCAAAGAGTTAAGTAATGGCTTAATTCAATTACTAAATGGTGATATTTAATCGCCATTTAGTCACAACTCTGTCACTTTCTACACATCAAATCTTAAATATAATTTAAATTTCAAAATTAATACTAAATTTAACACATAATTAACAAATCCTTGATACATGTCAAGATTTTGCATTTTCTAAAGTGCTAAAATTACACGATATTAGAAGTTTTCATGTATAAAAAAATCTAATAATTTCAAGAAGGAGAAGTTAAGATGAAAAAAACACATAGTAAACTTTCTTCATTAGTTCTAGGAACAGCTTTAACTGCTTCTGTTGCATCTGGTGCAACAGGAGAATTAGCTAAAGTAATGAAAGAAAGAGGCCTATCTGAGATTGATGTAATCAGAGCAGCTAAAACTTATAACCCTACTGGTGTAAAAGACAAATATGTTATATTTTCTTCTGGTGGACAATCTGGACAAGTAATTGTTTATGGTGTTCCGTCAATGAGAATTTTAAAATACATTGGTGTATTTACTCCAGAACCATGGCAAGGTTATGGTTATGATAAAGACTCTTTAGCAATCTTAAGACAAGGTAATGTAAGAGGAAAAGAGATTAACTGGGGTGATACTCACCATCCAGCTATTTCAGAAAAAGATGGTAAATATGATGGTAGATGGTTAGCGATTAATGATAAAGCTAATCCAAGAATTGCAGTAATTGATTTAGAAGATTTTGAAACAAAACAAATTGTTCCAAATCCAGTATTTAAATCAAATCACGGTGGTGCTTTCTTTACTCCAAATTCAGAGTATATTATTGAAGCATCTCAATATGCAGCACCATTTGACAATGGATATCACCCAATCGAAGAGTACAAAGAGACTTATAGAGGTGGGGTTACAATGTGGAAATTCAACCATGAAAAAGGTAGAATTCAACCTAAAGACTCTTATACAATCGAAATGCCTCCATACCACCAGGATTTATCTGATGCTGGTAAAGGTGTAAGTTATGGTTGGGGATTTACAAACTCATTTAATACAGAAATGTATACAGGTGGGATTGAAGTAGGTAATCCACCAAATGAAGCTGGTATGTCAAGAAATGATACTGACTTCTTACATGTATATAACTGGAAAAAACTTGCAGAAGTTGCAAAAGATCCAAAAAATGTAAAAGTTATTAACGGACATAACGTTATTCCAATGGATGTTGCAGTTAAAAACAATGCATTATTCTTAATTCCAGAACCAAAATCACCTCACGGTGTTGATGTTTCTCCTGATGGGAAATATATGATTGTTTGTGGTAAATTAGATACTCACGCATCTGTTTACTCTTTTGAGAAAATCAAAAAACAAATTGATAACAAAGAATTCGTTGGAAAAGATCCATACGGTATTCCAATTTTAGATATGAAAAAATCTTTACATGGACAATTAGAGTTGGGTCTTGGCCCTCTACATACTCAATATTCTCCAGTAGACGGACAAGTTTATACTTCTTTATATGTTGATTCACAAGTTGTTAAGTGGAACTACAAAGACTTAAAAGTTTTAGATAAAGAAAATGTACACTATAACATTGGTCACTTAGCTGGTATGGAAGGTAAAACTTCTGATCCTCAAGGTGAGTATATCATTGCATTAAATAAACTTGCAATTGATAGATTCCAAAATGTTGGTCCTTTACATCCACAAAATCACCAGTTAATTGATATTTCTGGTAAAACTATGGATTTATTAGTTGATATGCCTCTACCTCTAGGTGAACCTCACCAAGCTGTTGGTATTAGAGCATCTAAGTTACACCCACACGTAAGATATAAAATGGGTACAAACTCTAAAACTGGTGAAATTCATGAAGGTAAAACACTTGCAGGTCAAGAAAGAGTTGTAAGAGATGGAAACCATGTAACAGTTTATGCTACATTAGTTAGATCTCACATCAATCCAGAAAGACTTACAGTTAATAAAGGTGACTTAGTTACTTTCCATATGACAAACCTTGAGAGAGCTCAAGATGAGACTCATGGATTTACAATCGGTGGATTTGATCAACATGCATCATTAGAACCAGGTGAAACTACTACTATGGAATTTGTTGCAGATATTGAGGGTGTTTTCCCTTACTATTGTACTGAATTCTGTTCAGCTCTTCACTTAGAGATGATGGGATATATGATGGTTAAAGATCCTGAGAAAAAATATGTAAGTGCACAAAAAATGAAAATGAAAACTATGACGCCAGAGGAATTAAAAGCTGAATATGACAAAGCTGTTGCAGTAAATGCTGCTACAGATGCTGTTATCCAATCAGTTGTTAAATTCTTAAAAGCAAATGGTTTTGATAAACATAAAGTTGTTGCAGATTTAGTTACAGATGCATTTGACCAATATGGACAAATTCCAGCTGAAAAGAAAAAATCTGATGCAGCATTAAAAGCTGGAGACATTGAAAAAGCTGTTCTTCATGAAGGTATGATTTGGCAATTAATGGTTAAAACTGCTGACGTTGGAATTAGAGCAAAAGATACTTTAGTTACAAAAATCGCTACTAAACAAAGTGCATCTGCAGCAAGAGGTGCTACGGCATTTGCTGAAGGTGGTTGTAATGGTTGTCACGTAATCGGAAAAGTTTCATCAGGTCCTGATTTAACTGGTGTATTACAAAGACATGAAAATGGTGTAGATTGGGTAAGTAAATTCATTCTTGAGCCAGAAACTATGTACGATGACCCATACGTTAAAGGTATGATTGATTACTTTAAAATGAAAATGCCTAACCAAGGTATGACAAAAGAAGAAACAAAAGATATCATTGAATATCTTAAATGGATTGACGAAAACGCTAACCTTTTCTAAAATCTAATTATAAGAAGGAAGAATACTTATTCTTCCTTTTTATTGACTCGTATCAACGACTGTGATATATATTTCTGCTATTCTTATATTATAATAAATTTTAAAGTATAAATTATAACTTTAACTTATACTTTAGAACTTAAACTACGAAGGACACACAAAATGCATACAAGTTTTATAAAAGCAAAAATATTTGCTTCACTTGCATTAATTATTATGACTCTTGCTTTTACGCTACCTATGATTACTTTTCATGGGACATTAAACAAGATACATGAAGGTAAAACTGATGAGATTTCTCCTCTTGCAATAAAGACTTGGAATTTTTACAATCAAGGAAGATATAAAAGTACAACTACTCCTAAAGAAGCACACAATGATTTAGAGCAAATGATTGAAACTTCTTCAGAGATTGGTGTTGCATCACTTCCAATTTGGTCTTGTTCATTAGAAGCACCAAATTATCCAAAAAAAGCATTCCCACAAGGTATTCCAGTATTTTTCCATTTTGATGGATTCTCAGGAGAAGTACATGAAATGAATACAATTAATCACTATGTTGGAATGGATCCAATGTGGAGAGGTGGAGTTATAGAAAGAGAAATTGGTATTTATGCCTTATTAGGGCTTTCTTTATTTATGATTTTCTTTATTCTTTACAATAAAAAAATATTAACATATATAATGATAATACCAGCTTCATTACCTCTACTATTTATTGCTGATTATTCTTATTGGCTTTATTGGTTTGGGCATAACCTCCATGATTGGGGTGCATTCAAAATAAAACCATTTATGCCAACAGTATTTGGTAATGGAAAAATTGCACAATTTACTACTCACTCATACCCAACTATTGGTTTTTACCTATTATTAGCAATTGGACTATTAAGTTTATTAGCAATATTAGCTAAAAATAAAGCAATGAAAGAAACGGATACAGAATAAGGTTTTATAATGATTAAATTATTAACAGTTCTTAGTCTTTTATTTTTTAATTTCTTGCATGCAAATTTATTGCAAGATACAATTGATAAAGCACCAGAAGGATCAATTCTTAAACTTCCAAAAGGAGTTTATAAAGGCTCTATTGTAATAAATAAGCCTTTATCAATTATTGGAAAAGAAGATGGTGTTATTATTGATGGAGAAGGCACAGGAACTGTAGTTGAAATAAAAAGTCCATTTGTAACAATTAAAAATCTTACGATTACAGGAAGTGGAGATAGACACGAAAACATTGATGCAGGAATTAAAATTTCTGATTCGAAACAGTCTGAAATTTCTAATTGTATTATAAAAGATTCACTTTTTGGTATTGATGTTGCAATGACTAATAATTCTATAATATCAAATAATTACATTACCTCAAAAGACTTAGACTTAGGACTAAGAGGTGATGGACTAAGACTTTGGTACTCAAATGACAATATTGTAAAAAAGAATAAAGTAATAAAATCAAGAGATATGGTTATATGGTATTCACATGGAAATGAAATTTCAGAAAACTTTGGTGAATACAACAGATACTCTTTACACTTTATGTATGCAGGTAAAAACTTTGTTAGAGATAATACTTACCAATACAATTCTGTAGGTATATTTTTTATGTATAGTAAAGACACTATAGCAACAGGTAATACTGTAAAAAGTTCTTTAGGAGCTACAGGTATGGGTATAGGATTAAAAGATGTATCCAACTTTACACTTAAAAACAATACTGTTATTTATAATGCACAAGGAATATATATAGATAGATCACCATTTGAACCTGATACAAAAAACTGGGTTGAAGATAACCAAGTTTTATATAACTCAGAAGCTATCCATTTTCACTCATTAAGTGAAAACAATGTAATCAAAGGAAATACTATCTTAGGAAATATTGAAGATATTGTAAATGATAGTAGAGGTGCAAAAACTGATGAAAATGAAATAGAAGGTAATTATTGGGACAACTATGAAGGCTTCGATAAGAATGCTGATAATATTGGAGACACTCCACATAAAGTTTATCAATATGCAGACCAACTTTGGATGTACAATAAAGATGTAAAATTCTTTTACGGTTCACCTGTAATTTCTTTACTAAATTTTCTTGCAAAACTAGCTCCATTTAGTGAGCCAGTATTTTTAATGCAAGATGCAAAACCAAAATTAAAGATGTAAGGATTTAATTATGGCAAAAATTAAAAATGAAAGAAGAGACTTTATTAAATTCTCTACACTGGGAATACTTGCTGTAGCTCTTGGTGGCGGAGTCGTAATAAGTCCTTATGCTTTACAAGCAGAAATGAGACTAAGACCTCCTGGTGCAGTTTCTGAAAAGGAATTTTTAGCACTATGTATCAAGTGTGGGCAATGTTTACAAGTATGTCCATATCATTCAATAAAACTTGCAGATATGGCAAAAGGTCATGGTATAGGAACTCCATATATTGATGCAAGAGATAGAGGTTGCTATGCCTGTAATGCTGTTCCATGTGTACTAGCCTGTCCAAGTGGAGCATTAGATCATGATTGTGAAAAACCAGAAGATATTAAAATGGGTATTGCAGTTTTAGAATTTCCAAACAAATGTATTGCTATGACAAACACTCCTGTTCCAAAAGGACATAGTAAAAGAATTCATGACTTTACAAATGCACAAAGAAATGTAACTCAACTTGAAAGAGATGTATTGGAAAAACTTGATGCCTTTGAAGGCAAACAATGTACAATATGTGCTGATATGTGTCCTATTCCAAATCCTTTAAGTGCTATATCTATGATTAGAGATGGAAGTGGTAAAAAACCAGAAGTTTATGAAGGATGTATCGGATGTGGTGTTTGTGAAGAGTTATGTCCAGCAAACGAAGCAGCAATTGTTATAAAACCAAGATTATCGTATGAAGATTATTATGTTAAAGGAATTAAATCGTGATTAAGAAAATATTATTAAGTACAGCAGTTATCCTCTTAATTTCTGGCTGTTCAGATAAAAAAGAAGAGCAAAAAATGATGGAAAAGAAAGAAGTTGCAACTCAAGCTCCTTTAAAAATAGAAGTTGAAAAAAATGAAAATGCAAAAGAGATAAAAGTTGTTCAAAAAGAGACTAAAAAAAATGAAAATGAAACTTACTACTTTAACTATAATGGTGTAAAAACTAAATATGATCCAAATGCTGAACCTGCAAATAAAGATGCAAATATTAGAGTTGCACCAAGAAGTAAAATTGATGCAAATATGCACGTAAGAAGCCCTTATGAAAAAGTAAAGATTTCTATGCTTGTAAAACAATTAAGTAAAGAGTTCATTGTTAAATGTTCTGCTTGTCATAATGATTACGCAAATGGAATTATTGGACCATCTTTATTAAAAAAAGATTCTGATTCTATTTATAAAAGTATTATGAAATTTAAAGGAAATAAAGATGCAAATGTCCTAATGACAGGACTTGTAAATCAAATGTCTGAAGCTGAAATTAAAAAAATTGCAGATGAAATATATGAATTTAATAAACAAATCATGGAGATGAAATGAAAAATATAATAGCTATAATCTCAACAGTAATAGTAGTAGGATTGATGGCTTATACGTTTAGTAACGGAAGAGCTTTTCAAGGTGGCGAAGCAGCTAAATTTTTTGGAGATATTAAAGTAGATAATAATGCTCAAGTGAACTCTCAACCAGCAGAAAATGAAAATCTTGAAGATGATAAAATTAGAGCCTTAAGAGATAAAGCTGGAAATAACAGTTCATTCCAAGTAAGTAATGCTTACAAAAGTAAATGTGCTTCTTGTCACGGTGTAGATGGTTCAGGATTACAAAATGGTAAAAAACTTATGGGACCAGGATTAATTGGACAATCAGAAGAGAAGTTATATACAGATTTAGTTGAATTTAAAGCAGGAAGAAAAGAAAATCTAATTATGAAAGGTTTATTAATAAACTTATCTGATGAAGATTTAAAAGAGTATGCAAAAGAAATTTCACAATTCAAAGCTAGAAGAGATGCTTTAGAAAAATAGCTAGGAAGCTGTTAGGAAAATAAAATGGATAAATGGAATTCACGAGCAACAATAAAAAATACAACATTTTTCTCAACATTTTTTGATAAAACAAAAGAAGGGAAATCATATTTTTCGTATAGAATGAAAAGATGGATTGTTATTATAGCAATTCATTTATTATTCTTTTTATCATTTGCTATTGATATTCAGACATTAGAAGGAACTTTAAATGGTTCAAGATTTTTAGGTTTTCACTTAATTGACCCATTTACAACTATTCAATTGTATCTAGCAACATATCACATGCCAATTAATATTGTTATTGGTACAGCAACAATTGTAATATTTTATCTACTCATTGGAGGTAGAACTTACTGTTCTTGGGTTTGTCCTTATGGATTATTAAGTGAAATTGCAGAAAAAATTCACAATAATCTAGTTGCAAAAAAGATAATAAAAGAGAGAAAATTTGATCACAGAATAAGACATATTTTTTGGATTATGTTTGTTGTAATGGCAATCACAAGTGGCTATTTAGTTTTTGAAACATTTAATGTAGTAGGTATTTTAAGTAGATTTATTGCTTATGGTTGGAGTTTAGCTTTATCTTGGGTTTTAATAGTTTTTTTAATAGAAGTATTTTTTGCAAGACGAGCTTGGTGTACATATCTTTGTCCTATAGGAACTACCTATGGTTATATAGGAAAAGCAAGTGCACTTAGAGTACAATGGAATGATAATTGTGACCACTGTATGGTTTGTCATGATGTATGTTTTGAAAATCAAGTATTAGAACTTACAAAAGCAAAATATGATGAAGAAAGAACAGAAAAAGGTATAAAAACACAATATGTAACAGGTGCTGACTGTACTTTATGTGGAAGATGCATAGATGTGTGTCATGCAGATGCACTAAAATTTGATTTTAGATTAAAAGGTTTAGTATAAAATGATACAAGTTTCAAATTTAACAAAAAAATTTGGCGCTCACGTTTCTTTAGATGATGTAAGTGTTAAGTTTGAAAAAAACAATTATGTAGCTTTGATGGGACCAAATGGAGCAGGTAAAACAACCCTTATTAGGTCTATTATGGGATATTATCATCCAAATGAAGGTGAAGTATTAATTGATGGATTAAATCCGGTTAAAGAGAGAACAAAAGTTTTAGATAACATCTCTTTTGTACCTCAATTACCACCTCCAATTAAACTTAGTCTTAATGAACTAATGCAGTATGTTCAAACTAGTTCAAATGTTGAAAAAGATTTAATTATGCATTATGCAAATGAAATGAAACTTGATATTAAAAATAATCTGAATAAATCATTCTTCAAACTGTCTGGAGGAATGAAACAAAAAATGCTTATTGCCATTTCTTTAGCAAAAAAGAGTGAAATTATAATTTATGATGAACCAACTGCGAACTTAGATCCAAAAGCTAGAGATGATTTTTATAGACTTTTAGAAGAGAACGAAAAAGAGAAAATATCTCTATTTGTAACTCATAGATTGGACGAAGTAAAAGATATAGTAAATAGACAAATATATATGGATTTAGGAAAAATTATATCTGACGATAGAATATAAGGATTTTTATGAGAAGAAAAATATTAAAAGTACTTGCATTAGCCCCTTTTGCACTTTTATTTACTTCATGTGAAAAAAAGATTTCCCATGAACATAGAGAAGTACATTGGGATAGAGATATGTGTGAAAGATGTAAGATGGTTGTAAGTGAAAGAAACCACGCTGCACAAGTGATAAATAAAGAGACCGGAGAAGCTTATATGTTTGATGACATTGGTTGTGTTATTCTTTGGTTTAAAGAAGAAAATATAACATGGAAAGATACAGCTAGTATCTGGATAACTGATGTTAAAACTTCAAAATGGATAGATGCAAGAACTGCACACTATGATACTGTTCATCAGACACCAATGGCATATGGATTTTCTGCTAATGAAAAAAAAGAGTCTATAGTTAAAGATTCTGAAATTTTAAATTTTGAAGAGATGTCTAAAAGAGTTCTTCAAAGAGGAAGATAATAAAAAGAGGATTTACCCTCTTTTTATTTTATTATTATAAATCTTGTTCAATAACTTCTTTGAATTTATTGAAGTATACATCTTTTAAAGAGTCTAACTCTTTATAGATATCATTGATAGAAACTTTTCCACCACCAACTAATCCTAAGTTAGAATAAATTATTCCATTCTTTTCACAAAGTCTTTCAAAAGCTTGATAATTTTCAGGGCTTACTTCAACTACTGCTCTAGATAATGATTCAGAGAAAATATCTCTACTTTCTTCAAGAGAAATATTAGCTTCTACACCTCTATTTCCAACAACAGCCATTTTTGCTAAAGCTATTGCTAAACCACCAACATTTACATCTTTTGCAGCTTTTAATAAACCTTCTTTATTTGCTTCAATTACAGTATTCCAAAGATTTAATTCTTTTGAAAAATCAACTTCTGGGTGAACACCTGCAACAGTATCAAACATTTTTTTCATATATAAAGAAGCACCAAATTCTGATTTAGTATCTCCTAAAAGATAAATCATATTTCCATCTTCTTGGAAACAAGAAGGTAATGATTTATTTGCATCATCATTTACACCAACCATCGCAATTGCAGGAGTTGGGAAAACACCTACACCGTTAGTTTCATTATATAATGATACATTTCCACCAATAACTGGAGTATTTAACTCTTTACAAGCAGACTTAATACCTTCACAAGCTTGTGCAAATTGCCACATTACTTCAGGGTTTTGCGGATTACCAAAGTTAAGACAATCAGTAATTGCTTTTGGAGTTGCACCTGTCATTGCTACATTTCTTCCAGATTCCATAACTGCGGCAGCAGCACCTAGTTCTGGATTAATATAACATTGTCTAGTATTACAATCAGCACTCATAGCAAGTGCTTTTCCTGTCTCTTTGATTCTTACAACTGAACCATCAAGTTTACCAGGTCCTTTTACTGTATTAGTTTGTACCATTGAATCATATTGGTCATAAACCCAAGATTTATCAACTACTTCCATATCTGAGAAAAGTTTATCAAATACAACTTGATTTGAAAACTCTTTACTCATATCAACATCTTCAATACCATCTAAATACTCAGGACGAGCTACTGGTCTATCTAAGACTGGAGCTTGTTCAGATACGGGTTGAACAGGTACCTCAGCACATTTTTCACCTTCCCAGAACAGTTCCATATTTCCTGTATTTGTTACTTCACCAATTACAGCTACATCTAATTCCCACTTTTCAAAGATATCAATAATTTTTTGTTCACAACCTTTTTTAGCACAAATTAACATTCTTTCTTGAGATTCAGAAAGCATGAAATCATAAGGAGTCATTCCTTCTTCACGTGCAGGAACTTTATCTAAATGCATAATCATTCCAGACTCTGATCTTCCTGCCATTTCAAATGAAGAAGAAGTTAATCCAGCAGCACCCATATCTTGAATACCAATAATATAATCATGTTTAAATAGCTCTAAACAAGCTTCTAAAAGTAATTTTTCAGTAAATGGGTCACCAACTTGTACTGTTGGTCTTTTAGACTCAGAATCTTCATCAAATGCAGCAGAACTCATAACTGCTCCACCTAATCCATCTCGTCCTGTTTTAGAACCAACATACATTACTGGATTTCCAATACCTTCTGCAAGACCTAAGAAAATTTCATCAGCTTTTGCAATACCTAAGTTAAATGCATTTACTAGGTTATTTCCAGCATAACACTCTTCAAAACCAACTTGTCCACCAATTGTTGGAACACCCATACAGTTACCATATCCACCAATACCTGCAACAACACCTCTTAAAAGATATCTATGTTTTTGTGCAGTTTCACTATCACCTTCAATTCCAGCAAATTGGATTAAATTCATACTTGCAACAGGTCTAGCACCCATTGTAAATACATCTCTCATAATTCCACCAACACCAGTTGCGGCACCTTGATAAGGTTCAATAAATGAAGGATGATTATGTGATTCCATTTTAAATACAGCTGCGTAACCATCACCAATATCAATTACACCAGCATTTTCACCTGGACCTTGAATTACCCAAGGAGCTTTTGTAGGAAAACCATTTAAATATTTCTTACTAGATTTATATGAACAGTGTTCAGACCACATAGCTGAAAAGATACCTATTTCTACGTAATTAGGGTCTCTTCCTAAAATTTCTTTAATATTTTCAAGTTCTTCAAGTGTTAGAGAGTGAGCTAATGCTAACTCTTCAAGATTCATCTCTTTTTGCATGATTTGCCTTAATTGAGTATATTTTAAGCGCGATTTTATCTAAATATTAATTAATTACTTATAAAAAAGTAGTCTAAAAAAAGATGAAGATTTTACTCTTCATCTAATAATTCATCATCTTCTTCTTTTGCATATTCTGGAAATAATGCTCCAATTGTTTTTTCTAATTTTTCTTTAGTTATTGGTTTTAAAACAAAATTTTTTGCACCAGCTTTTAAAGATTGAGAGACTAATTCCTCTTGTCCATGGGAAGTTACCATTATTATAGAAACATCAGGTAATATTTCTTTTATAAGCTTTGTAGCTTCAATACCATTCATTTCTGGCATTGTTATATCCATAGTAATTAAATTAATATCTTTATTCTCTTTACAAATTTCAACTGCTTGGGCACCACTATTTGCATCTGAAATAACTTTATGTCCTAAGTCAGTTAAAAACCTAGTTATATTTTTTCTTATAACTAAAGCATCATCTACTACAAGTACATTTAACATTTTATAATTCCTTCAAATCTAATTTATCTGAAAATACATCTTTAGGGCCTATTACAGTTAACTGAATATCCCCATCGACAGTACTTATTTGTGTTTCTAATATCATAGAGTTTTTATATTTAGCTAAAGATTTAGCTTCATGGATTAATATTGGAGGTGTAATATTTATTACACTATCATCAATAGGATTTTTGATTGCATTTCCAATTACAGTGTTACTAACTTCACAAGCTACACTGTCTTGTATCTCTATTAACTCATCACCTTCATAAACTTCTCCATAACAAAACTCTTGTACTAGTTTATCTAAAACTGAATCATCAAATCCCATTGTTATGATAAGTTGAACTGAACCACCTGTACCAATCAATACTGTATTTTCTTTTAAGGTAATATGCTCAGAGTTTATCACTTTTGATTCATCATTTACAACAGATATACTCATGTCATCTTGTAAAAAACTTTTCAATCTATCTAATATAGGTATTAAAAGTTGGCTATATGTATCATACATTTCTCATTCCCTCTCTTTTATACGGTAGTTTAAAAATAAAAGTTGTACCTTCATCTATAATACTTTTTATTTCTACATTACCTTTTATTTTTACAAGTTCATTTTTTACTGCTGATAGTCCTATTCCTCGTCCTGAAATATCAGTAATTTTTTCACTCGTACTAAATGATTCATAAAAAATCAATCCAAAAACTCTTTCATCATTCATTTTATCAAACTCTTCTAAAGATAACATACCCGCTTCAATTACTTTTTCTTTAATTTTTTCTTTACTAATACCACCACCATCATCTGATACTAAAATAACTAAAGAATCATCCTCTATTTTAAAACTACAAACAATTGAACCATTTTCATTTTTATTTAACTCTAATCTTCTTTCTACATCTTCAATTCCATGATCTATTAAATTTCTAAAAACATGTATTAATGATTTTATAAATGGTTTAAAATTTGGAGGTAGGATGATTGTTTCATCTCCTAATATTTTAAAAGGATAAATTTGTTTATTCAGTTTATCAGCTAAATCTACACATAATCTAGGATAAACTTGTAATGCTTGATATAAAGTTCTTGATCTTAATTTTTGTGTCTCATTTAATAAATCTTCATAGTTATTAGCATGTTTTTTATCTATTTTACAATAATCACTAATCTTCTCTTCTAACTTAATCACTGATTTTTCATTTATTTTTATATGAGATTCTTCATCAATAAAAGTATCTCCTAAGATTGATGAAATAACTTCTAAATCATTTTCTAACCAAGAATAAAAATTGTTTCTTTCTAATAAGTTTTTTAAATTATCATTTGAAAAGTCTTTATCTTTTATATGTTCTGATATTTCACTTTCAAAAGTATGTAATTTCTTAACAATATTTGACATATAAAGTTGAGCGAACAATCCTTTAAAAGTATGAATATCTCTATATGTTTCACTTAGATTAAATAAAGAACTATTATTTAAATCAAATATTTTTAACTTATTTGCTTCAAAAGTTCTAAACTCATTTAAAACTTCGTAAAATTGTTCAGGGTCGCTAACTATTGTAACAATCATTTTTAATATTTGCTGCTCATTTTTTATTCTTCGTTCTAATTTCTTTTGTGCAGTAATATTTGTAATAATTAACATAATTTTACTATCATTTAATCTTTTATATTCAACAGTAAGTGCTCTTTTATTTAAAATAAACTCTTTTTGTAATAATGAAATATATGAATTTTGAATAACATCATTTTCTTCATTAAAGATGTCTTCCAAGGTTTGATAGAAAAACTCTTTTTTATCATTGTCACTTTTATAAAATAAATCTACAACATTTCTTCCTGCGATCTCTTTTCCTAATAATTTTTCACATTCAACTGAATACTCTGCATCTACTATTAAATTATTATCAAAAGATAAAAAACCTTGTTTTGCATTATTAAATAAATCTGCAATTTTCTGTGTTTTTTTAGATAACTCTTCGGTTCTACGTTCTACTCTTTTTTCTAAATCTTTATTTAGAAGAGAAATCTCTTTATCCCTTCTTTTTAACTTTTTGATATTTATTGAAAGAGAAGAAGCCATTTTATTAAAAGCATCTACAAGTTTTTTATATTCGTCATTAAATCTTACTTCAATATTAGTATGCAAATTATTTTTCTTAGTCGAAATTCCTTCAATAGACTTTGTAATATGAGCTAAAGGTTTATTTACTCTTGATAATAAAAGCCAACCAAAACTAAAAAGAAAAAAGGCAACTAATATAAGTATTATAATAATTAAAGAGATAGTATTTTTTGAAGTTTTTTCAAAAGAACCGATTATTTCAGTATTAATTTTCTTAGCAATATTTGATAAAACTTCTATATTTTCAATCAATTCAGTGTTTTTCTCATTTCTACTTAACATAAGATTATCAAGCTCTTTTCTTTGAATAAAAGAAAACTCTTTTAAAGTAATCAAAGAATCTTCTAATTCACCAATTCTAATAATATGTGAAGTCATTTGTAAAACTATATCTTTTAACTCTTTATCATCTAGTCTATTTATAAGATCAGAAACTTTCTTTTCTAAAAAACTTCTAGCCTGTACTATCTTGTTAGTTTTTATATCATTTAAAGTATCATAGCTAGTAGCAATATTTATCTCTCTTGCAATTACAGTTAAGCTAGTAACAGCCTTTTGAAGTTCATTTATATCCCTAGAAATTTTATCTTTATTCCCGATTAGCGCCTGAACCAAATCAGGAATAATATCTTCTAAATTAGATTGCCCATTTTTTAAAGCTTTAGCAAGTTTACGGTTATCTCTTTTATTTTCTAGTTTAATCTTCCCAGAAATTAATTCAGTTAAATTTGTAATAATTTTTAACTCTTTTTCAATTAAGACTAAACTATTTGACAAACTATGATTATAACTAATTATAGAATATGACAACTCACTCATGTTAGTTTTTATTTCAACATACTCATCTAATAATTTTTGTATATTTGATAAAGATTGATTGTAATCTTTTGTATTTATATTAGAAAGTAAATTGATTTTTTCTAATGAAGTCATCTCCTCAAATGAAATTTCATCTATAACATCAAATTCTTTCAAATCTTTTGCTGAGATAATTTTCATTTCAACTTCACTGATATTTCCCATACTATTTAAAATATATTTTGCTTGTTCTTTTAATTTTACAATATCACTTATTGTACTATTAGACTTTTCAATACTTTTGCTTATGTAAATAAAAAGACTACTTATTGAAAGAACAGAAAGCGCCATAGAAAAAAGCCCTAAATAAATGATTTTTTTTATTGAAAAGCTTGAAAATATTTTATCAATAAGTTTAAACATAACTACACCTATTTAAGTTCATTCCATTTTAATTCTACAAATTTATTATTTTTAATAATTGTAGGCCAAATAATATCACTGAACTGATATTTATTTTTATTAAAATCAGACTTCTTTCCTATTCCAATATCTAGATTTTTCATGTTTAAAATTTTATTTATAATATTTTCTGTCGAAATATTTTCTGAAGATAAATCATTTACTGCCAAAGCAAAAAGTTTTGCAACAATATATCCTTCTAAAGAGACAAAGTTAGGTTTTGCATTTGGTAAATACTCTTTTAAATCAATTAAATACTCTTTTACAATTGGTAAATCTGACTCATAAAAAGGAACTACTTGAGTAACGATTACATTGGAAGTTTCTTCTCCAAGTGCATTTTTTAAAGCTTCACTTCCAACAAAAGATACATTTAAAAAGTACGCATTTGGAAAATCTTCTTTTGCAAGCTTTATAAATTTTGCAGCAGGAGCATAAGCACCCACAATAATTACTGCTTTTATATCTTCTAAACTATCTAGAATTGTACTTAAACCATCTTCTACATTTAAAGTATTTCTAGTATATCTTCCATGTTGGATTTTTTTAATACTATGATTTAAACCTCTACTATTTAATGCCCTAACTACCCCAAAATAGCCTGCATTTCCATATCCATCATTTTGAGTAAAAAGTGCTATCTCTTTTGGTTTTATACCAATAGAAAGTAATCCATTAATCATATTTGCAGTTTCTTGTGCATAAGAAGCACGATAATTGATTATATATCTTTCTGGGGGATTTTTACGTAAAACACCTGCTCCTGTAAATGCTCCAAAAAGTAAAGTCTTTTTTTCATTTGCAATAGGAACAGTAACATTTGCAGTAGGAGTTCCTACATTTCCTAATACTGCTAAAACTTTATCTTCTTCAATAAGTTTTCGCATATTTTTTGCAGCAGCCTTTGGTTCATAACCATCATCATAGGCAATTAATTTGAATTTATGTTTAGTATTTGATTTATTGTTTTTATTAAAGTAAGTGAGAATTCCATCTCTTACATTTGTTCCTAACTTCTCAGCAGGACCAGAAAAAGCAGCACTAATTCCAACTTTTATTTCAGAAGAAAAAATAGTTGAAATGGAAAAAATAATTAAAACTAAGATTCTCATAACAAACCCTCATTTTTATATAATTTATTATATCATATAAAAATAAGATTTAAATATTATTTATTATTTTATCCCTCTGCTAGTATTTTAATCTTATTGTTTTTTAACTCAATATAAAGTTCTTTTTTCCCAACAAAAGTGTAATATTTTGTTTTATAATCCTCGTCCATTACGACTTTATACATCTGTTTCTTTAAAGAGTTTGGATAAGGAGTTATATTTATATTTGAAAATTTAATTTTCTTTTTTTCTTTTTTAGAAAAAATTCGTTTTTTATATGCTTTAAACTGATTTATTGTCATACCATCATGTCTTTTAAATGAATTAGAATAAAATTTCAGATAACTATTTATATCTGAAGCTTTCCATGCTTCTCTCCATTTAAAGATTGAAGATAAAATAATACTAATGTCTTCTCTTGAAGCTTTTCTAAAATTCTCATCTGAAATTAACAATATTGATTTATTAAACTCAATATTTTCATCTAATTCTTTTAATCTTGGATTATCTAATGCAATACAACCTTTTGTAAATTCTTCTCGTTCTTCATTTAAAGGCATTCCATGAATCCAAATTCCATGACCTTTTTTATTTAATGTTTTATCAAAAGTATTTGGATATGAAGTTACTAGAGCTAGAGGTCCATAAAATTGGTCTAATTTTGTCAGTTTTTCTGTTAAGTCATATACACCTTCTGGAGTTTTTAAATCACCTTCAACTTGTTTATCTCCATCTTTTTCACCAACTATAACACTATCTCTTAAAACTAAATTATGATTTTTTTTATCAACTTTGTATAAAGCAATTTCCTTTGCACCTTTTTGTGCTAAAATTAGAAACTTCTTTGATTCATAATATCCAAAGTCTACATTTTTATCTGATAAGTATTTTTCCCAGTAATTCTTTGTTGTTAACTCTTTTTCAAGTTGTTCTTTAACAGCATCTAAACCTTGACTTCTATATATATCTACTAAATCTGCAAGCATAATATTAGAAATTATTGTTAAAAATAGTAAAATTTTTTTCACTTAATTCCCCTAATCTTTTATATTGTCTTTAAGTTGCGCATTGTATAATAAATCCTCTAATTTTTATATAAAGAAGAATCGTGAAAAAAATCATTATACTTTTTATTTTTACAGTTACAACACTTTTTTCAGCTATGGTGCAAGAAACAAAATGGCCTAAAGGGGAAACATTTTTAACTTTTCTTGAAAAATATTCAATTCCTCAAAGTCTATATTTTGAGCTTGAGAAAGAAGATAAAGAACTTTGTTCTGAAATAACAGCAGATAGATACTACTATCTTATGGAAAATGAAGATGGTACTTTAAACCAAGTATTAATACCTGTTTCTGAAGAGATACAATTACATATCTACAAAGGCTCAGATGACAAATATAAGTTCAAAACTATGCCTATTAGTTATCAAGAATATACTGAAACTATTGCAATCCCAATTAAAACATCTGTTTCTGACGAATTACAAAAGGCCACTGGTTCAGCCGCATTAGCTGCGCACTTAAAGGCTATGTTTAAAGCTTCTGCAAACTTTAGAAGAATGCAAAAGAATGATTTTATTGCAGTAAAATATACTCAAAAATCTTTATTAGGTAAACCTTTTGGTCAACCTGATATAAAAGCTGCAATGGTAGAAATCTCAGGAAAGAAGTTTTATAGAATAAAAAATGAAAAAGATGATAAATATTATGATGAAAAAGGTAAAGCATTTACCAAAACTTACTTTTTTAAGATACCATTAACATATAAAAGAATTTCTAGTCCTTTTACAAAAAAAAGATGGCATCCTGTATTAAAAAGATATAGAGCTCATTTAGGAACAGATTTTGCTGCACCAAGAGGAAGAAAAATTTATGCAGCAGGTGACGGAAGAATAGAGTTTATTGGTAGACGAGGAGGATATGGTAAAACAATTATCATAAGACATCCAAACGGATACAAAACACTTTATGCTCATCAAAATAAATTTAGAGGTGGATTAAAAAGAGGTTCTAGAGTTAAAAGAGGTCAACATATTGGTTATGTAGGAAATACAGGACTTAGTTCAGGTCCACATTTACATTTAGGATTATATAAAAATGGTCGAGCTGTAAATCCAATGAAAGTAATTAGAAAACCTGAAACTAAAGGTTTAAAAGGAAAGAATAAAAAAACTTTCTTAGCAAATACAAAAATTATAATAAATAAACTTAACAATGAAGTAGAGAGTGAGAATAGAAAAAGTGCAACAAGACTTGATAGATTAACTTCTACAAGTGAACTAAATTCAAATAAAGATATATAATGCCAAATGAAAATGCTATAAAAGATCCTATTAAACTTCTTGGGAAGATCAATGAACTACATCCTAGTGATATAGCATATTCATTAAAAAAGATTGAACAAAAAAGCGAAGAAGATTTTTTTCATGTAATTAAACAACTTCCTGAAGATATTTTAGGAGAGGTGATTCTTGAGTTACCAGAAAACTTAAGAGAAGATGTATATGAAGAGCTTTCTATTGAAAAACTTACAGATGCTGTTGATGAGCTTGAATCAGATGATGCAACAGATATCATTCAAGAAATTGAAGAATTAGATGAAGAAAAAGCAAAAGAGATTTTTGAAGGTCTTGAAGAAGAAGACCAGCAAGAAATTGATTGGCTAAAAAGATATGAAGAAGACGAAGCTGGTTCATATATGCAAACTGAGCTTTTTTCTGCAAATTTAAATGAAACAATTCAAGAATCAATTACAAGATTAAAAAAAGGAAAAGCTGAAGATGAATTAGAAAACATTCATCAAGTTTTTATTGTAAATGAAGATAATAGATTAATTGCTTCTATTTTATTAGAAGATTTAATTATTTTTGATTTTGAAAAAACGTATGAACAAATAATAAATGCACATGAAGAAAATCGTTTTAAACCTTTTGTCGTTCAAGATAAAGATGATATTGATGATGTAGCAAAACAGTTTGAAAAATATGATCTGAGTGTTGTTGCAGTAATTGGTTATCAAGATATGCTTATGGGAAGAATTACTTCTGATGATATTTTAGATGTAATTGAAGAAAATGCAACAGAACAAATGTATCAATTAGCAGGGGTTGATGACGATTTTGAGCATGAAGATAATCTTTTTACAACTGCTAGAAAAAGGGCTTTATGGTTATTTTTAAACCTTGGAACTGCCATTTTAGCATCCCTAGTAATCGGAATTTTTGATGAAACAATTGAATCTTATGTAGCATTGGCAATTCTTATGCCTATAGTTGCTTCTATGGGTGGAAATGCAGGGACTCAGACACTAGCAGTAATGGTAAGACAGCTTGCTTTAGGAGACATTGACTTTGATAATAGTAAAGATGCTATAAAAAAAGAAGTTTTTATATCCTTATTTAATGGGCTTTTATTTGCAATTCTAATTGGGATAATAGCTTGGGTTTGGTTTAATACTGCAATGCTTGGTCTTGTAATTGCAATGTCAATGGTTATAAATTTATTTAGTGCAGGTTTTTTTGGAGCTTCTATTCCATTGGTATTAAAAAAATTTGATATTGACCCAGCTATTGGAAGTACTGTACTATTAACTACGGTTACAGATATTGTTGGATTTTTTAGTTTCTTAATGCTTGCAAAAGTAATTCTTCTTTAATTTAACAAAAAGTCTAATAATTAGCTTATACCTCTTCCAATAATAACTAAATTAAGATATAATTAAGAATCTTAATTTAAAGAGACTGTGTGCAGAAATATACAAAAATTTTTATAATCTTTGCAATATTAACTATAAATCTTATCGGCTTAAAATTTTACTTAGATATAAAAGATATAAAAGAACTTAAAAATATGGTAGTCAAAGATGAAGCAAAAGCCCTTACTGCTTTATTTCTATCATTTAGAGAAACTTACCAAAATATCTTTATAGAGAAACATATACAAATTGATGAAAAGACAATTAACTTATTACCTGTAAGGACTAATGATGCTATATCAAGTACTTTTTCAAAAATTGTAGGGGATAAAATTACTATCCGTACAGTATCTGACAGACCAAGAAATATCAAAAATAAAGCAAATAATAATGAAATGAATATTATAGATTTCTTCAATAAAAATTCTGATAAAGAATCATATTTTAAAGCAGAAGAAAATGCTACATTTTATTATGCTCAACCTTTATATATTACAGATTCATGTTTAAAATGTCATGGTAAAAAAACTGAAGCATTAGAAACAATTAGAGATAGATATGACAATGCATACAACTATAAGATTGGTGATTTAAGAGGAATTGTTAGTATTAAAGTTACAAAAAAAGATATTGTAGAAAAAATTGATAACAATTTTTATAGAGATTTAAAAACCACTATCATTTTATATATTTTATTTCTTATAGCAATTTATTTAATAATAAGAATTATAATAAAAAATGAACAACAAGATGCAAACATTTTAAAAAATAAAGTAGATGAGCAAGTTAAACAATTAAGAGAACAAGATAATACACTTTTACAACAATCAAAAATGGCAGAAATGGGAGAAATGATTGGAAACATTGCTCACCAGTGGAGACAACCTTTAAGTGCAATATCTACAAGTGCTAGTGGAATAAAATTAAAAAATGAATTTGATACTCTTGATGATGATTATTTAAACGGTTCTCTTGATAGTATAGTTAAAAGTACTCAATATCTTTCTCAAACAATTGACGACTTTAGAAACTTTATAAAAGGAGATAAAGATAAAAGAGTATTTAAACTTAGTGACAATATCCATACAGACTTAGAAATACTAAAAGGAATGCTAAAACATAATGAAATTAAAATTGAGTTAGAAATCGAAGAAAACTTAGAAATAGAAAGTTATCCAAATGAATTAACTCAAATTATTATTAATATAGTTAATAACTCTAAAGATGCATTAACAGAAAATAAAATTAAGAATAAATATATTTTCATTAATGCAAAAAAAATAGAAAACAAATATATTCAAATTTCAATAAGAGATAATGCAAATGGAATACCTCTTGATATAATTGATAAGATTTTCGATCCATATTTCACAACTAAACATCAATCTCAAGGAACAGGACTAGGTCTTTATATGACACATAGAATAGTAAAAGAGAGTTTAAAAGGTGAAATAGCTGCTAAAAATATTACCTTTAATTACGAAGGAGAAAATTATACTGGCGCTGAATTTATAATTAAGTTACCTCACAAGATAAAGTAACTAAAATATACTATTAAAATATATTATGTAGTTATATTTTATAATAAAGGTAACATATGAAGAATTCTTCATCAGCTTTTTTTATTTCATTAATTTATTTTCTAATTAGCTTGATATTGCTTCTTTTCTCTGATGAACTTCTATTTTTAATTACTAAAAACCCAGAAACAATTGCAAATTTACAAGATATGAAAGCTTGGATTTTTATTATAATAAGTTCTATTTTTATATATTTTATGATCAAACTCCTAACTAAAAAACATGAAAAAAGTAAAGATGAACTTGAAAAAATTTTCAATTCTCTAGCTTCTCCAACTATGCTATTTAATGAAGATGGCAAAATACTTATGATAAATAAAATCTTCGAAGAATTAACAGGTTATAAATATAAAGAAATTGACACAATAGAAAAATGGACAAGGAAAGCTTATGGAGAAAAAGCTTTAGAAGTTAAGGAAATTATTAATTCACTATATTCAGTTGATGATATAGTAGATGCAGGTGTTTTCCAAATAATGACAAAAAATGATAAAAAAATTTGCTGGCATTTTAATACTGCTCCTTTTGGAATAAAAAATGGAAAAAGAACTATTATAGCAACCGCATTAGATGTAACTGAATTAAAAGAAAAAGAAAAGATGATGATTCAACAATCTAAAATGGCTGCAATGGGTGAGATTTTAGAAAATATAGCACACCAATGGAGACAACCATTATCTACAATATCTACTGCCTCTACAGGGATTAAGCTACAAAATGAACATGGTATCTTAACAAATGAAATTATTACAGAATCTATGGATATGATAAATAAATCAGCACAACATTTATCTAAAACAATAGATGATTTTAGAGGTTTTTTTAAACCTGATCAAAAAAAAGAATTTTTCAAAGTTAAACATACTTTTGAAAAAATCATTATGATTATTGGAAATAAGTTTGATGGAGAAAAAATCAATTTTATTTCAGAGATAGAAGATTTTCAAATTTTAAATTATAACAATGCTTTAATACAAGTTTTAATCAATATATTTACAAACTCAAAAGATGTATTCAATGAAAAAAAGATAAAGGATAGATTTATATTTGTTGATGTATCAAGTGATGAATACTCTGCAACTATACAAATAAAAGACAATGCAGGAGGAATTTCAAGTAAAATTATTGATAAAGTATTCGAACCCTACTTTACTACAAAACATCAAGCACAAGGGACAGGAATTGGTCTTTATATGAGTGAAGAACTCATTACCAAACACATGAAAGGTAAAATAAAAGTTGAAAATAGTAAATTTTTATATGATGGTAAAAAATATAGTGGAGCATTATTTACAATAACACTACCACTTAAAATTTAATATTGTTTTTTATTTATGTAAAGACTGCGCTACAATAGATAAAAACTCATCTTTTGTTTTTTTCTCTTTTTTAAATAATCCTCTTAAAGCAGAGGTTACTGTTGTAGAGCATATTTTTTCAACACCCCTCATCTCCATACACATATGTCTTGCATCAATCATAACTGCGACACCTTTAGGATTTAGAGTTTCATGTAATGCATCACAAATTTGTTCTGTCATCTGCTCTTGTATTTGTAATCTTCTTGCAAAAACATCAACTATTCTAGGAATTTTTGAAAGTCCAACTACTTTTCCATTTGGAATATATGCAATATGTGCCTTACCTATTATTGGTAACATATGATGTTCACACATAGAATAAAACTCAATATCTTTTATTACTACCATTTCATCATTTGAACTTGTAAAAAGTGCTTGATTAATAATCTCTTTTGGATCTTTATTATATCCACTACACATAAACTCAAATGCTTTTCTAACTCTACTTGGAGTTTTTTCTAAACCTTCTCTATTTATATCTTCACCAATATACTCTAAAATACTTTTAATAGAATCTTCAAATTTTAATTCTTTATCCATAAGTTTTCCTCTTAAACTTTTAACATATCTCCCATACTCCAAATAGGAACAAAAACTGCAAGAATTATCCATACAATTAAGCTCGTAATTATTATAAAAAATATAGGTTCTATCATTTGAGAAAATAGTTTTAACTTTTCATCAAATCTTGTCTTATATATGCTTTTTATCTCTTTAATAGTTATATCCAATGAATTTGTAAGTTCACCGGTTCTTATTAAACTTAATGCCACATCATCAAAGAGATTTACTTGAGTAAATGCCCAATGAATACTTCTACCACTTTTTAATAAGTTTTCTATTTGCGTAATTCTATCTAAAAGGTATTTATTATTCATTAAAACCTTTGCTCTTGAAATAGATTCATTAATCTCATATTTACTACTAAGTAATAAATCAATAACTGTAAAATATAAATATAAATTTTTTAATTTATAAATACTACTAAAAATATACAAGTTTTCAACTAATAATTTATCAATTTTATACCTGATTTTAGAATTGTTTTTATATATAAAAATTGATAAGAAGAAAGTAAAAAGTATCAAACATAAAATTACAAAAAAATAGTTTTCATACAAATCTTTTACAAAAAATAAAGATTTTGTAGCAAAGGACAATTCAAAAGAAATTTGAGAAAACATAAATTCAAATTTTGGAACAACAAATTTAAATATCCCAAATAAAGAGATGAAAAAAGTAAAAAATAGAACCATCGGATATATCATCAATTTTATGAAATCTCTTTTAACTTCATATTCATCAGAGATTAAATTACTTAAAGACTTAATATTTTCAGCAGTATTTCCACTATCTTGGGTAATCTTAAAAAAAGACTTTACTAAAAAATTTATTTTATACTCTTCCAAACTTTTTACAATATCAATAGAGTTTGAAAATGAACTTTTTATAGTTTCCAAAAACTCTTTGGATAAATTATTCTTTTGATTTTTTATAAGTATATTTAAGGCATCATCAAACAATATCTTAGAATTTAACATTAAAGATAATTCATAAAAAATCATCTTTAATTCTTTATCACTTATTCTTCTCTGTTCAAAAAGTTCATTAAAAGATATACTTTGCTTTTTTATCTCTATTATATTTTCTGGAAGAATTTCATTTTCAAGATTATGAGTTTGTATAAGCTTTGATTTAATTTTATCATTCTTTTGATATATAATTTTATATTTCATTATGATTTACTACTTTATAAACTTCATCAATAGTTGTGAAACCTTTTTTTACTTTATCTTTACCATCAGATAACATACTAATAAACTTTGTATTTTCTAAATATTTAGTTATTTCATGTTTTTTCTTTTTTTCAAAAATCATAGATGAAATTGAATCATCTACATTAAGAACTTCACATAATGAACTTCTACCAAAAAAACCTGTGAAATTGCATTTTTCACATCCTTCTTTATTACAATGCTCACAAATGTTAAGAACTAATCTTTGGGAAATTATATATCTTAAAGTTGTTGATAAAAGATAACTATCTGCTTTTAAATCAATTAACCTAGAAAGAGTTTCAATACTGCTATTTGCATGGATTGATGCTAATACTAAATGTCCAGTAAGCGACGCTTGAAGAGCAATATCCAAAGAATACTTATCTCTAATTTCACCTATTAAAATAATATCAGGATCTTGTCTTAGTATATTTTTTAAAACAGTTTTAAACTCTAAACCAATATCATCATTTACAGAAATTTGTTGAACTTGAGATAACTTATATTCAACAGGATCTTCAATAGTAATAATTTTTTTTGTTTCAAAGTCAAACTTTTTAATAAGAGAATAAAGAGTTGTACTTTTACCACTACCTGTTGGTCCAGATACTAAAACTAAACCATCTTTTAAAGTTACAATATCTTTGAACTCTTTATATAAATGATTTGAAAAACCTAAATCCTCAATATTCTTTTGTATATTTATATTATCAAGAACTCGTATCACTATTGATTCCCCATTAATTGTAGGCATAATAGAAACTCTAAAATCATAATCTTTTTCATCCACGTTTTTAGAAAATCTTCCATCTTGAGGTAATCTTATTTGAGTAATATCAAGTCTAGAGATAAGTTTTATATATGAACTTAAAGCTAAAAAGAAATCCTTCTCAAAGACGTAAAATATTTTAAGAATACCATCTACTCTAAGTCTAATTATCATCGAAGGTTCTAAAGATTCTATATGAATATCACTAGCTCTTGAATCTATAGATTTTTTTATTAAGATGTCTAAAAATTCTTCTATGAAAGTATGATTTATATCTTTTGCATTTTTTGATTTTAAAATTAGATTGAATAAATTTACTCTATTATTTATATCACTTAGAAAAAAAAGTATTTCTTCTTTTGAAAGTTTATAACTTTTTACGAGGCTATTCGTATGTATTCTAGAAATATCTGATTCTTTGCAAACAAAACACATAAAATATATACTATCATTTCTTATTGGGATTACTAAAGATTCTCTTAATCTATTAATATCAAAACTATTTAAAAAATTGTAATCTATTATATTGTTAATTATTTTCATTCTTAACTATCTTTAATTCAATTGTTCTAAGTCCATTATTTAAATAAACACTATTTATATCAATCTCTAACAATTTAAAAGTATCTATATTATCACCCTTTTTTAGCCATATATTATTTATTAAGACAGTATCATCAATTATTGCAAAAAGTTTAAGATTTGTATTTATATTATTCTGAACCTCAATTAGATTTGAATCTAAATCAAAACTCTCTTTTACATAAAGCTTATCAAAGATAATTTCAACTTTTAAAATATCAAATTCTTTTTTTATATATTTTATTTTTGAAAAACTATTATAATCCTCCACAAACTTTATAAATAAAAGTTGATTTCGTAGATTTGTATTAATTTCAATTTGCAAAGATTCTTTACTATTTGAAATTTTATTTAATTCTATATCCTTCTCTTTTAGAAAATTTTCAAAATCACTTAAAATATCTACCATTTTACTTTTCATTGTTACACTATCTAAAATATTTACTTCTAAGTTATTATTCCTTGGACTTACCATATTATTGGCATTATTAAGTACAACTACTAAAATAAATATAATCAAGGGGAAAACAATAAGTTCTATTTTTGTTTTTATTGATTGTTTATTAAAATTAGTTTCTAAGGATTTTAAAACTAACATCAGCTTCATACTTTTTTTCTTCTTTATTAAATCTCATATCTTCAATCAAACAATTTTTAATACTTTCTAATAGCTTATATATTCCATCTTTTTTCTTAGACTCTAAAACCATAAAAAATTTAGAGTTTTCAAAAAGTATAGATTTTATTTTTACACTATTACTCTTCCCATTTTCATAGACTTGCAAAATCTCCTTTGATATATAAGTAAAAGTTTTATCTTTTTTTATATCTTCAATATTGGTTTTAAAATTAGTAAAATCATCTTTTTTATCTTTACTCTCAATATTTATATAAAAATAAATAAGAAATAACACTAAAATAGATAAGTAAGCTATATAGTATAAAAAATGGTGATTTTTTATTGCTTTTATCAGTTTAAAATCTATTTTTTTATTCTGATTTAAATTAGTTTTTTTTAATGATGATATTTTTATGTTTTCAATACCTAAATGATTTTTAATAAATAATTTCAAGTCATTTATATCTAAATTATTTTCAATTTTTTTATAATAAAAAGGTCTGTTATCCCTGTACAAAATAAAATAATCATCTGATAAAAACAATTCATCATTTTTAGAATTTATATTAAAAACTTTTGGCAATAGGTTATTACTCATTTCAAAAATAAGAACTTGGTAAGAAGTTAAATACTCTATAAAATTGTAATAAATATATGTTTTTTGATTTAGTCTTATATTCTTTGATTTTATATTTGTAAGTAGAAATTTTTCAATATATTTAGAAGAAATAGGTTCACTTACTTTTATTTCAAAAACTTCAATAATAAATCCTTAATAAAAAATATAATAAGGCATATTATTATTTAAAGCTTTAAAAATAGTTTAATTTAATAAGTTTTTCTATTATTTAACTAAAATGTTACGTCGTAACCTAACTCTTTTAGTCCTTGTTTATTCTTTGTCCAACCTTTTTTGATAGAAACAAATAATTCCAAGTAACATTTTCTACCTGTAAGTTTTTCAATTTTTAGTCTAGCATCTTTACCTATTCTTTTTATTGCACTGGCACCTTTACCAATTATCATACCTTTTTGAGTACTTTTTTGAACAATGATTGTAGCTTTTACAACATCTAAATCATCTTTTTCTTCAACTTTATTTATTAAAACATCGGTTTCATAAGGAATTTCATCTGAAATATTATCAAAAATCGACTCTCTAATAAATTCTTTAAATATATCTCTCATATGCTCAGTAGTCAAAATTTCAGGATCAAATAAATAAGGATGAACAGGAAGATGTTGAACTACAACATCTAGGATATTTGATTGTTTTGTCTGTTTTTTAATAGATACTGGAATAACAGCTTGATATTTATCAGAATACTCTTCGTACTCTTTCATTTTTGCTAGTACTTCATCATTCGATACATTATCTATTTTTGTAAGAAGTAAAATGTGTTTTGTATTTTTCTTATTCTTTTCTAAGAAATTTTCATAATGTGTTAACTTATCTGTAACAGGTGCTAAAAATAAAATTAAATCACAATCACCAATAGCCTTTAAAGCCTCATCTAACATAAATTGGTTAAGTAATTTTTCTGTTTCATGAAGTCCTGGAGTATCTACAAATACTATTTGGTCATCATCATGCATTACAATTATATTTGATCTCTTTCTTGTCGCATTTGCTTTATGTGAAACCATCGCAATCTTTTCACCAACTAACCAATTTAAAAGAGAACTTTTCCCTGCATTAGGACGTCCTACAACTGAAACATAACCACACTTACTACTCATTTTATTCCTTAAATTCTATATAAAAGTGTATTATATCAAAATGAAGCTACTTATCTTCTTCTATAATGCAAGTTGATTGTTTTTAGTTTATAGTGTAATCTCATCTGAAAGAGTACATAATCCTTTAAATTGAGGAAAAATATCCATCTCTTTTATAAACTTCCTAGGCGTTAATCCCGTAAAAGATTTAAACTCTTTTGTAAAGTGAGATTGGTCATAAAAGTTATTCTCATAAGAGAGTTTTGTAAAGTTTATATTATATTGGTTAAATTTTATAGTATCTAAGACTTGATAAAATCTTGCAACTTTTTGTATCTCTTTAGGGCTTAACCCAGTAAGAGACTTTACATTTCTTTCTATTTGTCTTTTAGATAAGTTTTGTTCACTGAAAAATGATTTCAAATTGGCATTTCTATAAAGTTGATTAATATTTAATATCAAATCATCGGCATGAAAATTGTTTTTATTAAATAAATCAAAAAGAAAAACATCTAAAAAGTTCATAATTATTGAATCAGTTTTAAGATTATATATTTGCTCTAATATTGAGTTATCAAACTTTATTGATAATTCATCTAAAGTATAAACTTTATCTTCTAATAAAGAGACAGGTGTTTTAAAAAGCTTATAAAAAATACTTGGGTTAAATTGAATGTCAATTACATGAATATCATTACTAAATTTTAATTTATTATTAATTTTACATGGAGGAATTACATATACTCCTCTTTTGATTTTTCCCTCTTTATAGTAATCATTTAAATTAAAAGTTCCATCTATTACAAGTAATACTGTAGTACAGCCATCAGGCATTAAATTATGATCATAAAAAAATGAACTATCAGTTTTTTCTCCTTTTAAAAACCAATAGACCTTTATCCATTCTTTTAATTTTTCATGAGGGAGATACATTTTTGATTTAATCATAAGTACTCCTTTATATTCTAATTATAATTTAATTTAATAGCTAATTTTTTAAATTAGTGTTTAAAATAAATACAGAAAAGTTGATTTATATGCTTATAAAATTAAAAATGTCGTTTTTTTACAAAAATTAATTATTAGATTTTATTTACATATTTAGGTGTTAAAAAATATACAAAAAAGTCGTTTTTTTACTATTTATTTTTTTTATTAATTTTTATAATTTCAGCAATCAATCTTGATTAAATAAGAAAAAGGAGAGAGTTTGAAAACTACTTATTTAAATTCGGCATTGAAATTTAGTATAGGTATATTAATTAGTTCAACTAGTTTGTTCGCTACAAACTATACAGAAGCAAAGAATATTATTAATACTAAATGTACAGCATGTCACGCGGGAAGTGCTACATCTGGTTTAAGCAGGGTTTCTGAACAAAGAAAAACACCTGAAGCATGGATGATGACACTAAAAAGGATGAAAGAAGACCACGGTCTAAAACTCACAAAAAGTGAAAATGAAAAGGTTGTAAAATATCTATCTGATACTCAAGGTCTAAACTATGATGAGACTACAGACTATAGATATATATTAGAAAAAACACCAAACTATCAAGAGTCAACAAACTTAGATGCTCAATTTACTGAAGTATGTGCAAGATGTCATAGTGCTGCAAGGGGAACACTTCAAAGAAGAACAAATGATGAGTGGAGCAAGATAGTTGATCTACACTTAGGAAAATTTCCTACAACTGAGTACCAATCACTTGCAAGAGATAGAGACTGGTATGGTATTGCAAAAAATGAAATTGTACCTTATTTAAACAAACATTTTAACAATGATAAAAAGTTTAAGTTAGAAAAAAATGATTTTGAAGGTTCTTGGTCTTTTTATGGACATAGATTAGGTGAAGGCGACTTTTCTTTAACTATGAAAGTTGCAAAAGAATCAAATGATAAATATAAAATCTCTATTGATGGTAGTTATATAGATGGAAGAAAAATCCAAGGAGAAGGATATTCTGACATATATAGTGGCTATGAGTGGAGAGCTATTTTAAAAATTAATGATATTAAATACAAACAAGTCTTTGCATTTGATTCAAAAACAGGGAAACTATCTGGAAGTATGTTTGAAACTCTACACCCAGAAGAACACTCAACTTTAACAGGTGTTAAACAAGGAACTAACAAGGCTATATTAGGTGTATATCCAAAATCAATTAAAGCTGGAAGTTCTGAAACTATAACAATTACTGGTGCAAACCTAAATGGAAATGTAAAACTTTCAAGTGGACTTTCTATAAATAAAATTCTTGAAAAAACTTCATCAAAAATTGTTTTAGATGTGACTGCATCTTCAAAATATGATTCAAAACTAATTGATTTAATGGTTGGTTCAACAAAATTTGATGAAGATTTGGTTGTTTACAAAAAAATTGATACTTTAAAAGTTTATCCTACATATGCAATTGCAAGAGTTGGTGATGGTGGCGGAAAAATGGCAAAACAACACGCAATTTTTGAAGCTCATGGATACTTAAGTGGAAAAGATGGAAAGTTAGGAACTTCTGATGATATCTCTTTAGGAAAAGTAGATGCAAAATGGAATGTTCTACCATTTGATGATAGAGCAAAAGTTGATGAAGATGTTAAATTTACTGGTGATATGGATTCATATAGTGGAAGATTTACTCCATCATTTGCAGGACCAAATCCAAAAAGAAGATTTGGAACAAACAACGCTGGAAATTTAAAAATAATTGCAACATATAAAGATGGTGCTAACACTTTAGAAGCTGATTCTCATTTAATTGTAACTGTTCAAAAGTGGGTAAATCCTCCAATTGATTAGGAGATATTAATATGAGTAATAATGAACTAAAAATAAATAATCACAATTTTAGAGTTATTAAAAATAGTGATTCAAATTTATTATTCCATGTTCCATCTTCTTCACTTTTTGAACTAGATGAAACAAATGAAAGTTTAATAAATAGACTTGATAATAAAAAAATTGAGAGTTTCTCAAAAGAAGAAATAGTTGAATTAGAAAAATTAAATATTGTTGGAAATGAAGAGCCTTTTAAATATACAGAGGTTAAAAATTTCCCTGCAACTACTTTGATTTTAAATATTGCTTCTGGATGTAATTTAAGTTGTACATACTGTTATAAAGCTGATTTAGAGACTTTAAGCAATAGTGGAAATATGACTTTTGAAACAGCGACACAAGCAATTGAGCATTTATATGAAGGTGCACCAGGTCAGAAACTTTACAATGTAACTTTTTTTGGTGGAGAGCCTTTAAGTAATTTTGAGTTGATTAAAGATGTAACTATTTATGCAACTAAGTTTTTCAAAGAAAAAGATGCACAAGTTGATTTTACAATCACTACAAATGCAACACTTTTAACAAAAGAGATTATCTCATTTCTAAAAAGCTATCAGTTTGGAATTACTATTAGTATGGATGGGCCAAAGGCTATTCATAATAAAACAAGATTAACAAATAGTGGTAGTGGAAGCTATGATATGGTTAGAAAGAAAGTTGAACTTCTTCTTAGCATGTATGATAAAAACAGACCTATTGGAGCAAGAGTTACTTTAACAAGAGGAATAACTCAAGTTGAAGAAATCTGGGATCACTTATTTAATGACTTAAATTTCTCAGAAGTTGGATTTGCACCTGCGACTGCAAGTGATAATGCAATTTTTAACTTAAGTGAAAAAGAGCTTGTAGATGTATTTGAAGGCTTTAAAAAGATGGGAGAAGCTTATATTGATTCAGCTTGTAAAGGCGAATTTAATGGATTCTCAAATCTTCATAGAATAGTAGGTGATATTCACGCGGGAAGAAAGAAAAAACTTCCATGTGGTGCTGGTGTTGGTCTTTTATCAGTTAGTTATGAAGGTGATTTTGATCTTTGTCATAGGTTTACAGGGAGTGATTTTCCAAATTTTGGAAATGTAAAAACTGGACTTGATAAACCTAAATTATCTAACTTTATAGAAAAAAGATTAAACACAAATGATGGAGATTGTTCAACATGTCATATTAGAAATTTATGTGCAGGTGGATGTTACCACGAGAGTTACATAAAATATAATGACCCATCAAAAGCAGTATTACATTACTGCGATATTATGAGAGATTGGATTGATTTTGGGCTTTATACTTATTCAAAAATCAGAAATGACAATCCAGAGTTTTTTGACAAATATTTTAATGAAGAAAAAGGAGATACAAATGGGCTTATTTAAACCTTTAAATCCAAAAGCAGATTTATTAAATAAATCTATTAAAGAAGGAACACAAAAAGAAGTAATGGCAATGCAAAGTATTGTTGGATGTACATCTACATTTGACCCAGGTTGGGAAGTGGATGCATTTGGTGGGGTAGCTGGACTATGTCAACCAATGGAAGCAGACCTTTATGGTTGTTCTGACCCTTGTTGGTGGCCAACACAGATTCCAGATATTATGAGTAACTCTAAATGGAGTCAGAACTCTCCATCTGCAATGAAAGATTGGAAACAATTAACATCAACATACCCTATAGAGGAATAAGAAAGGTCAAATATGAATAAAATACTGATTTTAACAATAACTTTATTTGGTATAGTTTTTTCAGGTTGTTCAACTAAGCAACCTATGCCAAATACAACAAAAATGGAAGACTTATCTTTGAAAAAAGATAGGGACTATATTGCGGTAGTAAGTAAGAAAAATGAGCTACATATTGTAGATTCTAAGACACAAAAACTATATAAAACTTGTAAATTAGCAGGTCATTATAGTACAGCTGGACTAATCATGTCACCAGATGGAAATACAGCATATGTACTTCAAGATGCATGGGGAGCTGTTTATGGTTATGATATGAACACTTGTGAAAATACATTTAGCGCAAAGTTTTCTAGTAAAGAGAAAAAAATAAAAGCTAGATCTGTAATGAGCTTCAATATAAACAATGATGGTAAAGAGTTATATACAGTTTCAAACCCTGTGAAATTACACTCTGATAGCTATGAAGTAATGGATCCAATTTTTAGTATTTATAAAACAGATGCAGGAGTTAATGCTTCACCTATAAAAAGTTTTAAAGCACCAAGACAAATTACTATGCTTTCAACTGCAAAAGATGGAACTATCTTTGCTATAGGAGCAAATCTTTATAAAATAGACCCACATGCTGGAAAAATTGAAATTGCCGCTGATTTAAGACACTGGAAAAGAGAAAACTACTCTGTACCAGATATGTTAGCTCTATGGCCTGTTGGAAAGAATTCAAATGAATTTTTAATTATGTATATTGCTGCAAAATTTAAAGATGCATCTCAAAACCCTGATACAGCAGATTATGTATGGGGAGCAGTTAGAACTGACTTAGAAACTAACAATATAGAGATTAGTGATTTTGCACCTTTAGAGACTGTTATGTTTACAGGAATGACTCATCCAAATGATTCAAACCTTTTATATGGAGTTTTAACAGACCTTACAAAGTTCGATAGAAAAGAGCAAAAAGTAATTAAAAGAGTTGATTTAGACCACTCATACTATTGTATCAACTTTTCAACAGATGGTTCTAAGCTATATCTAGGAGCTGCTTTAAATAAGATTGCTATTTATGATCCTGAAACATTAGAGAAGTTAAATACTATTGTTTTACCTGAAGGTGATGTTGGTATTGGAACAATGCAGGTATTTAGATCTAAATAATTATGAAAAACAGAGTTTTAAATAGTTTAATATCTTATATATTAAAAGAAAAAAGAGCTGTTGTTTTACTGCTTGGTATCTCTATGATATCAAGTGGTATTGCAGTTATTCAGCCATTGTTAATGCAAAAGCTAATTGATGACGCTTTAATTGTAAAAAATATTGATAACTTTTTTTACCTTGTATTTGTCATAGCCTTTATCTCTATTTTTTCAATAGCTCTCTCTGTTTTTTTACAATACAACTATACAAAACTTTCAATCAAAATTTTATATAGTCTTAGAATCGATATTTTTGAAAAGATATTTTTAAATAAAAAACTCTTTTTTCAAAGAAATCGAGTTGGTGATTTACTTTCACGTTTAGAAGGTGATATAAGTGAACTTCAAAGATTTGGAGTGGACTCCATTTTTGCACTTTTCTCTGCTGTTTTTGGATTAATTGGGGCACTTTTTATAATGTTCTATTTTGATGTGACATTAGCTATTTTTGCCCTTTTATTGTTTCCTATAGAGTTTTTTCTTTTAAAACCAATGTATGTAAAAATGCATGACATAACAAAAGAAGTTAGACAAAGTAGTGCCTTTTTAGGAAGCTTTATTATTGAGTCATTTAGGTATGCAAGTTTTTTAAAGAAATTTAATAATATAGATGATAGAAAAGAAAACTTAAATACACTTCAAGATGCTCATAAAAATAGAATACTAAAACAACAAGTTGTACAAATAAAATTTGCTCAGATACCTATAATCATATCACTTATTGCAAGATTAGCTTTAATAGTCTTTGGTGGTTTAAAAGTTATAAATGCAGATATTACAATAGGTCAATTAATTGCATTTTTAAGTTATTTCTCAATGGTTCTATCTCCCGTGCATGCAGTTTTGGGAATACTTAACAATATACCAAAATTGAAAGTAAGTATAAATAGACTCGATGAAATTCTTCCAAAAAATATAAAAGAAAAAAAGATAAATAATTTACCAAAAAATTTTGATATAGAATTTAAAAATCTTAGCTTTTCATATCCAAATGCTATGAATCTATTTGAAAATCTAGACTTAAAAATAAAAGCAAAAGAAAAGATAGTTTTATTGGGAAATAATGGCATAGGAAAAAGTACACTTATAGATTTAGTTTTAAACAATTTAGAACCAAATAGCGGTCAAATTTTACTTGACAATAAAAATATAGATGAGATAGAAAATAAAACTTTACAATCATCAATAGGTTTAGTTGAGCAAAACCCTGTAATAATATCAACTACCCTAAAAGAGAATCTTTTAATAGCCAACAAATCTTGTGATGATTCAATTTTATTACATGCACTTGAAAAAGTTGGTCTTTTATCTTGGTATAAAACTTTAGAAAATGGATTAGAAACACAACTTAGTGAGGATGGGAAAAACCTTTCTGGAGGACAAAAACAAAGACTTTCAATAGCAAGATTAATTTTACAAAATCCTTCAGTGGTAGTTATGGATGAGCCAACTTCATCTTTAGATAAAGGCTTTGTTGAGATTATTGATTCTTTAATAGATGAAAACTTTAATGAGTCAACAAAAATCATAATCTCACATCATGATTGTTATAAAAATGCAAGAGTTCTAAAAGTCGAAAATAAAAATATAAAAGAGTAAATCAATGTCTAAAAACATAAATGTCGCCATATTAGATAGTGGAAGTAAAATAAGCACTTTTGAAAAAATTGCAATAGATATAAATAAAAACCTAGAAGCAAATATAACTAAACAAAAAGAATTAAAATTTAATCATGGAGAGGTGATAACCTCAATAATAAAAGACTCAAATATAAACATCTATGATATTCAAATATTTGATGAAGAACTTAGAACAACACCTCTTCATATCTATTATGCTTTGGAGTATCTTTTAGACAAAGATATTGATGTAATAAACCTAAGTTTAGGTGTTTCACAAAACTATCAAGAGATAGAGAGAATCTGTAAAGCTTTAATAAAAAAAGGTGTAACCATAGTGTCTTCATATCCTAGACGCTCCCAACTAGAGGTGTTTCCTGCTTCATATGAGGGAGTTATTAAAGTAACTTCTGAAGGAATGTGCAAAGATGAAAAAGTAGTTTCACTAGATAATAACAAAGAATACTTTGGCGCAAACCCTTTTTCAAATAAAAAAGAAGTAGCAGGATCAAGTGTAGCAGTCGCAAAGTTTACAAAAGAGTTTTGTGAACTTTTACAAAAAGGCTTAAAAAAAGAGGAGATTCTAGAAGAGTTTTCAAAAAGGAAAGTAAATGAACCCTACTAAAAAAATAGCTGTAATAGGAGCAGGAATTGCAGGAATAACAACTGCCATTGGGCTTAAAAAACTTGGATTTGATGTAACTATAATCTATAAAGAAAGAGCTTTTACAGCTTACGAGGGATTTAGTGAAAAAACAAAAGATGGTTTAAAACTTATTGGTTGTGCAAAAAGTTCTGAACTTTTAAAGGAACAATCTTCAAGAAACTCAAACTGGGCAAATACAAAAAGCAACGCAAACTATGAGTATGTAGTAAACAGAGACGATTTTGACAAATGTATGTTAGAAGATGCAAGAACTTATGATATAAAGATTATAAAAGCAAAAGTTTTAGAGACCTTTAACCTAAAAGAGAAAGTAAAAGTCATATATAAAAAAGAGTCTATGGTTCAAGACTTGGAAGTTGAATTTCTAGTTGATACAAGAGGAAGATTTACTCCTTTTAAAAATGAATATATCTACGGGCCAAAAAGTTTTTCTTTATTACAAGAGTTAGAATTAAATGATGTCATTGAAAATAAAACTTCAATAGACTCAGTAAAAAATGGTTGGATATGGCAAGCTTACGTGGGTGAAAATAAAGGATATATACAATTTACTTGTGATGAAGCCTTAGCTCATAAAATAAAAACTTTCGAAGATTTAAAACCATATTTAGAAGAGTGTAATATAGACTTATGGAGTTTAGAAAAGGCAAAAGTAGATAAAAAAATTGTAAAAAGAGATTCATATAGTAAAATCCACAAAAATATAATAAATGAAAAGATGATATTAATAGGTGATGCAGCATCAAGTATTGATCCACTTTCAGGTAATGGTGCCTTTCAAGCTATGAGTATGTCAAGTATTGCTCCGTATGTTATAAATACAATTTTAAATAAAAAGGAGAATAAAGAAGTAGCAATAAGATTTTATAAAAAAAGAGTCGAATATATTTTTGAGAAATTTTCAAATGTAGGAAAAGATTTTTACAGTTTAGAAAAAAGATATGATACAGATTTTTGGAAACAACGACAAAACTGGCCTAAAGAAAATGACAAAGAGTTAAAAACTGTAAGTATAGAAAACTATGGCATAGTAAAAGATGGTTTTATAGAACCAAAAGAAGTTGTAGTAACAAAAGATAATCCCCTTGGAATCTATTTTTTTCAGAATGTTGAAATATTAGGATTAGTAAAATATTGTCTTAAAAATAGTTATGAAGATTCAAAAACATTTTTCAAAAACTTTATAGAAAAGAACAATATAGATATAAACTTATCAAAAGTCTTAGAAAGATGGTTATATGAACAAAGAATTTTAATAAAGGAATAAAATATATGATAAAAAATGAAAAGAAATCACCAATTTTTAAAGCAGAAGAATTAAATAAATTATTAGATAAAGAAGAAGTGAAAGTTTTTGATGTTAGAGGTATTTGGGGCTCAAACCCAAGTTCTTTGTATGAAGAGTATGAAAAAGAGCATATCAAAGGTGCAGCGTTTTTAGATTGGAGAAAAGAGTTTTTAGAACAAAATAAAGACCCAAATATAGCTCAAATATGTTCAAAAGATGAAGCAAAAGAGTCTTTTAAAAACCTTGGAATAAATAAAGAAGATACAGTTATATTATATGATGATTATTTTAATATGTTTGCAGGACGAGTCTGGTGGGCCATGAAATACTGGGGGTTTGAAAATGTATATGTTCTTGATGGGGGATTAAAATATTGGAAAGAACAAAATCTTCCTATCTCAAAAGAGATTCCTGCAACTTCTATAGGCTCTTTTGAACCTTCATGTAAAGAAGAATTACGTATATCTTTAGAAAATGTTATAAAAGAAAAAGATAGCTCTTGTCTTTTTGATGCAAGAGGAGTTGCTAACTATAATGGTAAAGAAGAAGATTCAAGATCAGGACATATTCCAGGAGCTATTAACACAGCTTTTAATACTGTTTTAGATAAAGAAACAGGACTTTTTCTAGAAAAAGAGGAATTAAATTCACTATTTGAAACTATAACACCTAAAGAGTATAAAAACAAAATAATAGTATCTTGTGGTTCAGGATATGCAAGCACTGTTGTAATGCTTGCATTAGAGTCTCTTGATATAAAATCAACTCTGTTTGATGAATCTTTTGCAATATGGAAAGAAGACATCAATAGAGAAGTAGAACAATCTTATTAAATTTTTATAAGAAAAGATGATTAAGTTAAATTAATCACCTTTTCCTATAACTTAAAGCTTCCAATAAATGACTCTTTTGAATATTTACCACACCTTCTAAATCAGCAATAGTTCTAGATACTTTAAGTACTTTATTTATACTTCTAAATGATAGATTGAAATTTTCAATTGCTTTATTTAATATTTTCTCACACTCTTCATCTAAAATACAATATTTTCTTATTTCCTCATCAGATAACTTTCCATTAAGTTCTTTTTGTCCTCTCAAAACTTGCATTTTAAAAGCATCTATTACTTGTAAATGCATACTTTTAGATGAAAAAGTTGATATTTCATTTAAATTTGTCTCATTCATTACTATATATAAATCAATCCTATCTAAGAAAGGCTCTGATAATCTATTTTTATATCTTTTAACTTCTAATTCATTACATCTACAATTACTTTTAACTGATAGTAAATTTCCACAAGGACAAGGGTTCATCGCACTTACAAATAAAAATTTAGTATCATACAAAACTTTCTTATTTACTCTACTTACTAATAATTTATAATCTTCTAATGGCTCTCTTAAGGCTTCAAGTATAGATTGACTAAAGTGTGGTAACTCATCAAAAAATAAAATTCCATTATTTGCTAATGCGATTTCTCCTAAAGCCGTTCCTCCAATGATTGATGCTTTTGTACTTGTATTATGAGGACTCCTAAAAACTCTTAAAGGTTTAAAATCAGGCTCTTTTAAATCAAGTGCTTGAAGCTTAGCAATATCCAATATTTCATCCAAACTCATAGGACTCATAATATATGGTAATCTTTTTGATATCATAGTTTTACCACAACCAGGACTACCTTCAAATAAAATATTATGATTCCCTGCAGCTGAAATTAAAGCTGCTTTTTTAGCATTTTCTTGGCCTTTTATATCTTTAAAATCTAAAATATATTCATTTGAAAAATAAAACTCTTTTCCATTGATATTTATTTTTTCATATTTCAATTCATCTTTTTTATATAAAAATCTACTCTTATCTTCATTTTTAAAAAACTCAATTGCTTCTATCAAATTTCTTACACAATATATATTTATATTAGGGATCTTTGATATCTTTTTTGCACTATTCTCACATACTAAAATATTTTTTAATAAGCCCTGCTTTGCCAAAGATAAAATAATTGGAAAAATATAACTACTATCTTTAATTTCGCCATTTAAAGATAGTTCACCAAAGATATGAAAGTCTTTAAAATTAATATTTTTTTCTTCATATAAAGAAATTAACAAAGCAACTGGCAAATCAAAGTGCGTACCACTTTTTTTTATTTCACTTGGACTTAAGTTAACAGTTATCTTTTTAGGAGGAAATTTAAACTCATTTGTAAGTAAGGCAGATTTTACTCTATCCTTTGATTCAGTTATAGCAGAACTTACAAGCCCTACAATAGTAAAACTTGGAAGTCCTTTTGTAAATGTTGATTCAACATTTACTTCTTTTGCATCTATATCATTTATAGTTGCTGATTTTATAATTTTCATTGATTCTACTTTTAATAATTTTTAGAATTATATATAATTTAAAATTAAACTATTATAATAAAAAATATTATTTAGAATCTATTTAAAATATTTTTTTACATTTTCATCTATTTGGTCAACTGTTCTTACACCATTTTCTTGTGCAATTAGTTTTCCATCTTTCATATAGGCTAAAACAGGAACACCTCGTATTTTGAATCTCTCAACTAGAGGTTTTTCGGCATCAACATCTACTTTGTAAATTGTTACGTTATCTGGTTTTTTGCTTGTTTCATATTTTGTTAAACTTTCACCTAAAGTCTTACAAGCATATCACCATGTTGCGTAGAAATCTACAATAACATTTTTATTTTTTACTTTTTCGTCAAAGTTATCTACTGTCAAATTTTCAAAAGCAAATAATGAACTTAAACTAAAAAGCAAAGCAATGAACAGTTTCTTCATGTTTTCATCCTTTTTAAAAAATTTACATATAGTATATAATTAGTGTGTAGTAAATGTTTAATATTTCAATAAAAATATTAATTAAAGTTACAATAATTATTAAACAAGTGATTAAAGTCTTGTTTTTCTTGTCAAGAAATAAAAAATCATATATTATAAAAATAATCTAAATGTAAAAGAGTTAAAATGGAAGAAAATATTCAAAACAATAGAGAAAAGAAAGTATCAAAAATAGATTTTTTTAAAAACTATATAAATGAAGAGATAAATGATTTTAAAAAAGATGAAGAAAATAGTTTAGAAAAATATGCCAAAGTATCTTTAAAAAACTTTCATATTATTTCTATTGCCATTGCCTCTTCTCTGATTCTTTTATATATACCACTTAACTTTAAATTTATTTCTCAGATTATAGGCTTGTTTACCTTGATTTTTGCAGTTTCTGTAATTTTAATAACAAAATATTATTTAAAAAATAAAGATAATGAGAAAATTAAATTATATATTTATGATTGTTGGCAAAAAGGTATTTTATCTATGATTTTAGTAAATTTTGGATTGTATGCTTTTTCAACAAATCCTCATATGGAGATGTTAACTATTTTGAGTTTTGCTACCATTGCAACAATATATATACAAAGAGGAGTTAAAAAAAGTTTATCGCTTCTCTTTTAACTTTCTTTTCCACTCTTTTTCAAACTTTTTTCTCTTTATAATAGATAAGTTTTCGATAAAAAGATGTCCTGCTAAATGTTCCATTTCATGTTGCCAAGCAACTGCTAGAAAATCTTCAGCTTCCATTGTTTTCTTTTCACCATTTCTATCTAGGTATTCTACTACGATATGTTGAGCTCTTTTTATCTCTTCATTAAATCCAGGTACACTTAGGCAACCTTCAACAAAAACTTGAGTTCCATCTTTTTGCGTAATTACAGGATTAATAGCTTCAATTAGATTTTCTTTATCTTGAATATCTTCTTCATTAGGAAGATTAATAATTAAGATATTAAGAGGAATAGCAACTTGAATTGCAGCAAGTCCAACACCATTTTCTGCAATCATAGTTTCATACATATCATCTAATAACGTGTGAAGTTCATCATCGAACTTCATCACGTCTTTAGATTTTTCTCTAAGTAGTTTATTTGGATATGTTATTACTTCTCTAATCATTTTTATCTTTACTTATGATTTTTGATAACTTCATCAATTAAACCATATTCACAAGCTTCATTAGCACTCATGAAATTGTCTCTATCTGTATCTTTTTCAACTGTTTTAATATCTTGTCCTGTTTGCTCAGCAATCAGTCCATTTAATTCATCTTTCATTCTTTGAATCTCTTTAGCCTGAATCTGAATATCAGTTGCTTGCCCTTGAGCTCCACCTAAAGGTTGATGAATCATAATTCTAGAGTTTGGTAAAGAGTATCTCTTACCTTTAACTCCAGAAGATAATAAAAATGCTCCCATAGAAGCTGCTTGACCAATACAAATAGTACAAACATCTGGTTTAATATAGTTCATAGTGTCATAAATAGACATACCACTTGTAATTACTCCACCTGGAGAGTTGATATATAAATAGATATCTTTATCTGGATCTTCAGCTTCTAAAAAAAGTAACTGAGCAACAATAGATGACGCAACTTGGTCATTTACTTCACCACTTAACATAATAATTCTATCTTTTAGAAGTCTTGAATAAATATCATAACTTCTTTCACCTCTTCCACTTTTTTCAACTACGTATGGAATGTAACTCATAATTTATAATCCTATTATTTTATTTATTGACCTAATTTTTCGTCTAATAATTTAGTAATTACTTTATCTTCAATCATAGACATTTTAATTGCAGGTAAGTATCCAGCATCTTGATATTGTTTTAAAACATCTTGTGGATTTTGACCCATTTGCATTGCTTCATAGTAAATTACTTGTGTAACTTCTTGATCATTCACTTCAACACCTTCAGCTTTTGCTAAAGCATCAACAATAAATGTAGCTTTTACAGATTTCTCTGCATCTTCTTTTAATTCATCTCTCATAGATTCAATTTTAGCAGCATCTTCTTGTAAAGCTTTGATTTCATCTTCAGCCATTGCTCTTACTTTATTGTTTAGTGCAAAGTTAACTTCTTGCTCTACAACAGAACCTGGTAATGCAAAGTTTAATGTTTCAACTAATGAATCTAAATATGCAGGTTTTAATTCTTCTCTATAGTAAGTACCTTTTGCTTCAGCTTTCATTTGTTCTTCAATTTTTGCTTTTAAAGTTTCAACTGTTGCACCTTCTTCACCAGGTAACATTTTTGCAGCAAACTCATCATTGATTTCTGCTTCACCTTTTTCTTGAATTTCATGTAAAGTTACTTTAAATACAGCTTCTTTACCAGCTAAATCTTTTGATTGGTACTCAGCAGGGAAAGTTACAGTAATATCTTTTTGCTCATCATACTTCATACCAATAACTTGCTCTTCAAATCCAGGGATAAAAGAACCAGAACCAATATGTAAAGGATACTTCTCAGCTTTTCCACCTTCAAATGCTACACCATCAACAAAACCTTCAAAATCAATTAGTGCATGATCTTGATCTCTAACCATTCTTTTTCTTGCAATCTTTTTTAAAGGTGCTTGTGAACTAGCCATTTCTTGAATTCTTGCATCAACTGCTTCTGAATCTACTGCTTTATCTTCTACAGCAGGAATAAGTGCTTTATAATCACCTAAATCAACATTTGGTTTACAAGCTAATTTAACTTCGATTTCAATATCACCATTATCTTGCTTCTCATATTTAGAAACAGCAGGCTCACCAACAATATCTTCATTAGCAATTTTTAATTCAGCTAATCCTAAAGAAAGAACATTTCTTAATGCTTCACCTTCTGCATCTTCTCTTAACTTTTCAGCATATCTTTGTTTTACAACTGCTACAGGTACTTTACCTTTTCTAAAACCTTGGATATCCATAGTTTTTGCAGCTTGTTTTGCTACTTTGTCTAAGTTTGCTTCAATAACATCTTTTGAAATTGTTGAAGTAATAACTGCATTAGCGTCATCAACTCTGTTTGCATTAAATTCCATTAAATCTACTCCGATTATTTTAATTTTAGACGTGATTTTAGCTAAAAGTTACTAAGTATTCTATAAAATATACTTTTAGGAGAAAATCACATTGCAATTTCTATACCATAACGTATTACTTTTAATGTTAATACCAATATTTTTACTAATGTTTTTAGTCGTAACAAACAAAGATAGTTTTGAAAAGTATTTCGAAAAAGAAACTTTGAGTAAGTTATCAGTTTCAAATAAATACATGACAAAAACAACTAGAAACATTTTATTTTTCATTAGTATAATTCTAATGACTATTGCTCTAGCACGTCCAGTTGCACAGGAAAAAGAACATAGTTTTAAACAAGAAGTATCATCTATTGTAGTGGCTATTGATGTTTCAAAATCAATGCTTGCAAACGATGTTTATCCAAATAGATTATCTCTAGCAAAACAGAAACTACTAGATATTATAAAATTATCTAAAAAGAATGCTTTAGCAGTTGTGCTATTTGCAAAATCTTCTTTTATTTTATCTCCTGTTACACAAGATTTTAATTCACTAAAAATTTTAGTTGATAACCTTGATACTGGAACAAATTTTGACAATGGTTCAAATATATTCTCAACTTTAGAAACAACAAATAAACTTTTAAAAGATTACGAAAATAAAAATCTTTTACTTTTAACAGATGGTGGAAATAATTCAGAGTATGAAAAAGAAATTGAATTTGCAAATAAAAATAAAATCAATATCTACACAATTGCACTTGCAACTAAAAAAGCTAGTCCCATAAAACTTGAAAATGGAGAATTTTTAACAAATAAAGACGGTTCAATAGTAACCGTAGCACTAAATGAAAAAATAAAAAAACTAAGTTTAGATACAAATGGAGGATTTATAAATTACTCAATTACAAATAATGATATAAAAGAAATTTTATCGGATATTGATAATAAATCTTCAAAAAAAGAGTTAGAATCTAAAAAATTCAAAACTTATACAGAATTATTTTACTATCCTCTAGGTTTGGCACTTTTTATTTTACTAATTGCATTTTCTTCACTTCCTAAATTTAAATCAAAAAAAATCGCGATTATAGTTACTACAATATTCATATCTACTTTCTCAACAAATTTAGAAGCAGTTGTTTTTGACTTTCAAACAATTGAAAAAGCAAATAATAATTACAAACAAAAAAATTACAAAGAAGCAACAAAGAACTACCAAAAAGTATCAAATACCCAAGAAGCAAAATATAATCTAGGAAACTCTTTATATAAAGAAGAAAAATATAAAGAAGCTCTAAATACATATAAAAATATCACAACAACAAATCAAACTCTAGAGTATAAAAAGCTTCATAATATGGGGAACTCTTATGTTAAATTAAACGATTTAGAAAATGCAAAAAAAATGTATGAAAATGCTTTAAAAATAAAAGATGACAAACAAACAAAAGAAAATCTTGATGCTGTAAATAAAGCATTAGAGAATAAACAACAAAATAAAGATCACAATAAAAATAAAAAACAAGACAAAAAAGATAAAGATCAAAAAAAGAAGCAAAAAGAAGAACAAAAGAAAAAAAATAAACAGAATAAAGAACAAAAAAACAAAAATCAAGAAAATAAGAAAGATGAACAAAATAAAGGTAATCAAGAGTCAAAAAAGAATAAAAAACAAGATGAACAAAAAAACAAAGATAAAAATAAGAAATTAGAAAAACAGAAAAGTAAACCTCAAGAAATTTCAGATTTAGAAGAGAAAAAGTGGTTAGGGAAATTAAAAGATAAAAAACAACAAGTATTACTTAAAAGAGTTGATACCAAGAACGAAGATACATCTTCAAATCCTTGGTAGTATAAATATTAGTAGTTAGCTGATTTTCTCATTTGCATTAGCTCTTTTTGAACAGAGATATTTACCTCTTCATTTGCTTCAAAATTTAATGCATAATTACGACTATCATAATCTACTGAGTTAAGTATAATTTTCATAGCTTCTAAACGTGCTTGATGTTTGTCATTACTTCTTACAACATGCCATGGTGCACTTCTTGACGAAGTTCGTCTAAGCATCTCATATTTCTTTTCAGAAAATTCTGACCATAAATCTTGAGCTTGCATATCAACTTCAGAAAACTTCCAATGTCTAAGTGGATCATTGATTCTTCTATCAAATCTTCTTTTTTGCTCATCTTTAGAAACAGAGAAATAAAGTTTAATTAAAATCATTCCTTGTCTAACTAAATCTTGCTCAAAATTTACAACATCTTCCATAAAAATTTCATGTTCTTCTTTTGTACAAAAACCAAAGATTGGTTCAACCATCGCTCGGTTATACCAAGATCTATCAAAAAGAACAACTTCCCCACCTGTTGGGAAATGCTGAATATATCTTTGAAAAAACCATTGATTTCTTTGTGTTTCAGTTGGTTTACCAAGAGCAACTACCCTATAGTGTTTATTATTCATATATCTTGTGATTCTACGAATAGCACCACCTTTTCCTGAAGCATCTCTACCTTCAAAAAGAATTATCATTCTTTTATTTTCATTTTCTAAATAATTTTGAAGCTTAATTAATTCAATTTGATATTTTTTCAATTCTTCTAAGTCATATACTTTTTGAATCCCATCATGTAAAACTTCTGGGTCAACATTTTTAAAATCACCTAGTATTGCTTTTAAAGCCTTGTTTTCTTCTAATAGTTTTTCAAATCTATCATCACTATATTTTTCGCTTTTTTCTGCTTTTGGCAATTTTTTTTCTTCTCTTACAACAATAGAATCTTTAAATTTTTGCATTAAATTTAATGCAGCTTTTTTCGTAAGATTATCTTTTTTAGTGTATCCCAATACTTTTACATATCTTTTTTTATCATATTGAAATCTTGCAATGTATTTTTTCCCAAAAGAAGGATGCGTAGCCTTTGAAATATATAATCCACTATAATTTGTTTTTTCAAAATCACTTAAGTTCATCTAACTATGCCTTTGCAAATTTGTTTTCATGTTCCATTGCTTCTAACTCTTGAGCTCCGGAAATTAAAATTTTATTATTTGTTTTTAATTCTTTTTTATTAATTTTATTTGGATAACTAACATGTGATAAAATATGTTTTATACAATTAATTCTTGCTTGCTTTTTATCATCACTTTTAACAACTGTCCATGGTGACACATCTGTATTTGAAGCCATAAGCATTGAAAATTTTGCAATAGTGTATTTATCCCAAAGTTTTTGAGACTCTTTATCCACAGGAGAAAGTTTATATTGCTTCAATGGATCTGTTTCTCTTTTTTTGAATCTTCTTGCTTGTTCTTTTTTTGATACTGAAACATAAAATTTCATTAATATGATTCCTGATTTTACAAGCATATTTTCAAATTCTGGAACTTCTCTTAAAAACTCATGGTGTTCTTCAGATGAACAAAACCCCATAACAGGTTCAACACCTGCTCTGTTATACCAAGACCTATCAAATAAAACTATTTCTCCTGCACTTGGCAGATGTTTAGTATATCTTTGAAAATACCATTGTGTTTTTTCAATATCACTTGGTTTTTCTAGAGCAACAACTCTTGCACCCCTTGGGTTTAAGTGTTCAGTGATTCTCTTTATAGCACCACCTTTCCCAGCTGCATCCCTACCTTCAAATATCATAAGAACTTTTAAGCCTTTTTCTTTTACATGGTTTTGAAATTTAAGTAATTCAATTTGAAGTTTAGTTAACTCTTGCTCATATTCTAAAGTCTCTTTTTTAACCCAAATCTGAACTTTTTTCTTTTTTGAATTAATTTTTGAACTTTTACATGTTTTTATACAATCTTCATCTTGTACTTCAATCTCTTTATCTTCTTCAATATTAGAAATTGGATCTTTTACTTCTTCATTGTCTTTTAATTCGTCACTTATTATATCTCTATCTCTTCCCATCTCATTTTCCCTTATGAAAGTCTTGATTTGTATGCATTATATCCAAATTTGTTTACAATTTGGTAACACCCTTGACTATTTTGTATAACAATAGATGGTAACTTGATTCCATTAAATGTTGTTGTTTTTACCATCGTATAATGAATCATATCCTCAAGAATGATTTTATCTCCAATTTTCAAAGGCTCATCAAAAGAATAATCCCCTATTATATCCCCTGCTAAGCATGTATTTCCAGCTAAACGATAAGTATATTTTTTTATATTTGCCAAACCTGAGTTTCTTATATCAGCACGATAAGGCATTGCTAAAGTATCTGGCATATGTGCTTCAGCTGAAGTATCTAAAATGGCTATTGACATTTGATTCTCAACAATATCTAAAACAGTCGCCACTAAGTAACCTGTTTGCCAACCAACAGCTTCTCCTGGTTCTAAATAAACTTCTAAATGAGGATATCTATTTTTAAAATCTTTAAGAAGATTAATTAATCCTTCAACATCATAATCATTTCTTGTAATATGATGCCCTCCACCAAAATTTACCCATTTCATTTGAGGTAAAAACTCACCAAATTTTTCTTCAAAGTTTGATAGAGCTCCCTCTAAAGCATCAACATTTTGTTCACAAAGAGCATGAAAATGTAAACCTTCTACATCTTCCAAATTATCTTCTTGAAAATTTCCACGAGTAATACCAAGTCTAGAGTATGCACCACAAGGATTATATAAATCTACCTCAACAGAGGAATATTCAGGATTAATTCTAAGACCTATTGATGTTTTAGACTTTGCTTTTTTTCTAAATTGATTTAGTTGATTAAAAGAATTAAAAACTAGATGATTTGAAATATCAATAATCTCATCAATCTCATCATCTTTAAATGCTGGAGAATAAGTATGAACTTCTTTTCCAAACTCTTCTTTTGCTAAAACTGCCTCATGTAAACCACTTGCACAACAACCATGCAAATACTGTTTACATAAATCAAATGTAGACCAAAGAGCAAAACCTTTTAAAGCTAAAAGAATTTTTACTTTAGATTCATCTTGAACCTTTTTTAAAAGTTCTAAATTCTTTTTTAATAATTCTTCTTCACAAACAAATGCTGGACTAGGTAAGTCTTTGATACTATTTACTATCTCATTCTTCATTATAAGGTTCAAAATCCTCTTTTGTTACACCACAATCAGGACACTCCCAATCTTCAGGAATATCTTCAAAAGCTGTTCCAGAGGATATACCACTATCTTCATCACCAATTTTGGGATCATAGATATAATCACATACAGTACATATATATTTTTGCATAATAGTTTCCTTTTACATGTCCCATTTAAAAAGGACCTTTTCATTTTAACTTCTTTTAACAAGATGACAAAGCCACCTTTAAAGAAGCCTTGTGCTTGCACTCTCTTCGAGAAATCCTAAAGAGAACAACTAGTTGTTCTTAAATCTTTATCATTATATAATTTGAAAATTAATATTTTGTAAAGTAATTAATCTACATCCATCTCAAGAATTTTCCATGGTAAACCTTGAGTCATTAACTCATCCATAAATGGTTTTGCATCAAACTCTTCTATGTTAAATACACCTTTTCCATCCCAAATACCTTTATAAAGCATTTTAGTTCCAATCATTGCTGGAACTCCTGTTGTATAAGACACTGCTTGTGCACCAGTCTCTTTATAGCACTCTTGATGATCACAAATATTATAAATATATATCTTTTTCTTTTTGCCATCTTTCCAACCTTCTATAATACAACCAATATTTGTTTTACCTACAGTTCTTGGTCCAAGACTTGCTGGATCTGGCAATAAAGTAGCTAAGAACTCAATAGGAATAATCTTTTGTCCTTTATGTTCTACTTCTTCAATACCTAACATCCCTACATTTTGTAAGCAATTCATATGTTGAATATATGAATCACCAAATGTCATAAAAAATCTAATTCTTTTTAGACCTTTTATATTTTTACATAAAGACTCTAACTCTTCATGATATAATAAATATGAAGGTTTAACTCCTACTTCTGGATAATTGTGGTCAACTCTAATCTCTAAAGGTTTAGTTTCAATCCATTTACCCTCTTCCCAATATCTACCATTTGCAGACACTTCTCTAAGGTTAATTTCTGGATTAAAATTTGTAGCAAAAGGATAACCATGATCACCTGCATTACAATCCATAATATCAATGTAATTAATTTCATCAAATAAATTTTGTTGAGCATAAGCACAAAATACACCAGTAACTCCAGGATCAAATCCTGAACCTAGAAGAGCTTTAATACCTGCTTTTTCAAACTGTTCTTGTTTTGCCCATTGTTCTTTGTATTCAAATTTTGCTTCATCTGGATGTTCATAGTTTGCAGTATCAACATAATCAACTCCTGATTGCGTACACGCATCCATTATTGTTAAATCTTGATATGGTAGTGCAACATTTAAAACAACTTTTGGATTAACTTTTTTAATCAAGTCTACAAGTTCGGGTACATTATCCGCATCAACTTTTGCTATATTTATTTGAACATTTTGATTCTCTTTAATCTCTTTTGCAATAGTTTCACATTTTGATAATGTTCTAGAAGCTAAAGTAATTTTCTCGAATGTATCAATATTCATAGCACATTTCACAGTAGCAACACGACTAACACCACCTGCACCTATTATTAAAATACCTTTTTTTTTCATTAAAAATCTCCAATTAAAATATGCAATATTATATAAAAATAATAGTTAAAAAGTGGCAATATTTTAGTATTATTTTTTTTCATAAAATCTAACTTTTTATATACAATTAACTCAAAAAAATATTACTAAAAATAAAAATATAATAAAAAATGGAACACCATAAAAAAATATCAGATGTTTTACTAAATATTATTTAAAAATACTTACAAATTTTTATTTGTAAAAGTTAAAAAGTTCTGCTATAATTCGCTTCCATTTTTTATGGGGATGACTTGGTATCGATTAGAGCAGTGAGGATTAGTTGCATGTCGGCCTGAACATGCCGTTACGCGGTTCATTTTTTTTAGACGCAAACAATACAAATTACGCTCCAGCTTACGCAAAAGTAGCATAAGTTAACAAACAGACTCGCCTAACGGCTTGAGACTAGGAGGTTTCCACTACAGATTCTATCTATGTAGAGTTATGGAGATTCACCCAAGATAGATTATCTTATTAGAATTGATTTAACTAATTTGAGACATTTTAAATCTTAGCTTTACAATTGCCTTGCAGGTTGAGCTGTTGCAAAGTGAAATTTTTCAACCTTTACTAAGCATGTAGACGCTGGTAGTAGCTGTTTTAAGACTGGAGTTCGATTCTCCACATCTCCACCAGGACAAAAGTCCCAATATAAAAGACCTTATTTTGGGCTTTCTACCATTTTTATCGTTTAATTCTTCTAATGTATCACACCAAAGTATCACAGTATTTTTTTAATTATAACGAATGAAAACTTTATCTAAAAACTTTCTTATACAAATAAAAAGCAATTAATATATAATCAAGCAAAAGATAATTTAAAGACTGTGAAACAAAATACTTTATCATTACAAATAAAGCAATTCCTTCTATATAGAATTTTTTTATAGTTATATCCATAGTAGATAAATTAGTGAAAAAATTTAGCATGTAATTATCATAAAAATGATATAAATATTTAATTACTATATCATATGTAAACTCCATACTATTAAAAAAATAAAAATTCTCATATGTTAATTTAAATCCAAAGTCTATTATTATTGGAATTATCAAAATAACTAAAACAAATGTGTCAAAATCAAATACTGGGTCTGAAAAGAATTCACGAAATTTCATAATTGACAATAAAAATAAGCAAGCTCCAAAGAAAAAAGCTCCAACTATTCCGCTACCAAACATAGGAGTTATAACCATGGCTCCAATTGGAAAGAGTAAAATTAAAAATAATACTTTATAAAAATATAATGATAAGCCTCTTAAAAAACTCATACTACTCCTTTTCATTTTTAAGCATTATAATAATTTAACCTTGTTTTGCTTTGAGACTGATACTTTTTATAAAATAAGACAAGGGAACAGAGAAAAGCAACAAAGTTGCTTATTCTCCTGTTCAAACTATTTTAAATAATCAAATGCTTTGACTAATGCCAAATGTTGATTTTGAGAAATAAAAGGTACTTGAATAAGTTCTTTATTAGATGTTTCGCCATCTCTAAAAATTAATCTACCCTGATTAAAATCAGCTACCTCTTTTGATGTTACCTCTTCTATAACCTCTTTATTTCCTATAGTTGCATTTCTATTAAATTCTGAATCAGTTTTCATAAGTACTCTACTTTGAATATTTGTAAGCACTTGTGAACTTAAGTTTAATGAATCACACTTTTGGCTAAATATTAATGTACAAATCCTAGCTGCTCTTTGCTTCTGTGATAATTCTATTAATGTATTAAAAATCGAATCTCTAAGCTTTTTATTATGATGTGTGCCAATAGTTCCAATTTCATCAATAACTATAAAAATAGGTTTTCCTTGAAATTTTTTATGCCCTTTTTCTTGCATAATTTTATACCTATTATTCATAACCTCTTTTACTTCTTTTAGTACTATATCAACTTTCTCAACCGTATCAATAAATTGTGTATGTTTATAATTATATTGTGCTAACTCTACACCTTTTAAATCTATAAAAATTAAAGAATCAAGCTTTCTAAAGTTGTATAGTAGTGAATATATTATTAATGACATAAAATTAGATTTTCCAGAGCCACTCTCTCCAACTGTAATCATTGAAGTTTGTTCATCTAATTTCTTATAATAATTTCCATCCTTTGAAACACCATAGTAAATAGAACCTTTCTTTAACTTCCCTAAATCAAAATCAAAACTATAAGGTAACTTATATATTTTAATCTTCACATACTTTCTTTCATGTTCCTGTATATCTAATTCAACAGATTTATCATGTAATCCTAGGAAGTGTAGTATTTCTTTCTGTTTGTCCTGATAAAGCTTTTTATCTATTGCATTTCTGTTCTTATAATATAAGGTATTAGTTACTTTATCATACTTTATAAATCTATCAAGAAATACCGATACTTCTTTATTTTCTGCTTTTGGTTGTGAAATTAATTTAAGAGAATAAGGCATAACTATATACCTCCAATATACCATATAGTAACCTGTGATAAGTAATGTGATAAATGTTAAAAAGATTAATGTAGTAAGCCAATTATCTTGAAGTAAATCTATTGCTATCGCAACTGCTCCATTCTTAATTACAAGAATTAAAAATAGACCCCCTGAAACTATTAGCCAAGCTTTTATTATGCTAAGGGCTAGTAATTTTAGCCCCTGTTTCATTTTTGTTCTCTTAGAATTTTAGCTTCTGCAACTTGTGAATAGTAAATTACACTATTTACAACTGCAATGCTTACGGGAATAGAAACATTTTGATTTTGTTGAAGTTTTGCATAATCTGTTTCAACTGTACATTTTACTTTAATAACCTCAAAGCCTTTTTTCTCTGACTGCATTAAAAACTGTATATAAACAGTCTTCTCACTATTATATTCTTTTTCTAAGATAGCCATTATTTGACCATTAATTGTTAAATTAGTATTCATAATATTATTCTCCTATGACATATAAATCCTTTATGATTTTTAATTTATTGTGTTGGTATATCTCAATACCCCTATACTGAATGATTAACTTTTTAATTTTGTAAGTTAATCTACCTTTCAAATCGCGACTTCTTTCAACATCTAATTTAATGTGAAATAAAGAGTTAACTTTTCCAAGCTTGGTTGTTTTGGTTTTCGAGCACTTGCTGTCAGCTTCAAAAATTCTTTGCTCTAAAAAAGAATTCTGCTGAAAGAAATAGTAAAGTGGGATACCCTCTGTTGCAACTTGTTTATCCATCTCTTTTTTACCTATCTCTAGTTTATAATCTTTTTTGGAAAAAATCTTATTTTTTTTAATATTTGTGAAAGAATGATAGATTTTTTTATAAATTTGCTGATTCAATGGCAATTGAGAATGAGAAAGTAACCTAATTTTGTTAGCTCTTTTCCATCCATCAAGTATTCTTGCATCATAATAATCACTTCCACTGCTTAGAGTTTTAGTTATATACTTTAGAATATATCTACTTGCATAATTAATATCACCTTTGATTGATACTGTTTCCAAATCTGTTCTTTCTAACTCATAATGTTCAATTATTCTTTTATATACTCCTCTGACAGCATCCACATGATTTAGAGGAACAAATATTAAGCAGTGAAGGTGGGCTATAAGTGTGGAGTGGCTCTCAATACTTTTCACATACATTATTTCTTTTTTTGTGAAGTGTTTAATTCTTTTATACATAACTTTAAAAAGGGAGTTAAGAAATAAATAACTTTCTCTTATTGCTTCATTAACAGTATCAAATTTAAAATCAGGGTTGGGTCTTGTATATAGTCTCTTCCCATTTCTATAAGATATAGATTTAAAAGGATGATAAGAGCTAGGAACTGTAATAGTTAGAAATAAAGGAACATATCCTTTTTCTTTTGACATTGCTTCAATAGTAGAGATTTTTTGAGTTGTAAGGTGTGAATACTCTTTATATTTTTTCTCCCACTCATAGGACATATTAATTTCATCATTTGAGTTAAAAACCTTTAATCTTCTTAGATAAGATTTTTGCTTTTGTTCTTTCTCAATTGATAACTGATAGTAAAACTTTTTACTCTCTTCTATCTCTCTATAAAGTTTATTTTTTTGTAGTGTTCTTGTTGCATATAGTCTTTCCATACTTCCTCCTTTTGGAAGAAATATGAAATTTTAAAGCTAATCGGACTTTTTAACTAGTTATTGTCATTTAGTCCTAGGATATTTTTAATGATTGGATAGATAATTATAAATGAAGCTAGTGAAACTGCAAAGATAACTATAAGATACATCTCTTTTCCAGTAACTCTATTTAAAAAGGTATCATTTGTGAGTAGTAGTGCAAAGGCTGAGAAATAAGCATAATAAAATCTTGATGCAATTGTAGTATCAAGTCTAAGGATTAGAAAGAGTATTCTAAAAAAGGCATACATAACAAAAACCATTGTAAGAAAAAAGCTCATTAATTCTCCTCGAACTTTACTTCTAAATCTTCTTTATCATAGACTTGTACTGTTGTATCTATTTCTTGTGGTTTATCTTCTAGTGATTGACCTAGTTTATAGAGTCCTAAACCTATTCCAAATGCCACGGGGTGTTGTATATTTGATACACCACCGCCATACTTTTTAATCTTGGTCCCTGCTGCACAACCTGAAAGAATAAAAGCCAGTAAGCTTATATATAAATATTTCATGTAAGCTCTATTTATTAACTATAGACTTAATATAAGCCTTTAATTTAGATATATCTTTCTTATTAAAAGTCTCTCTACTGCTTGTAGAAATTAAATGCTTAATATTTGAGCCATAAAGAACCTTTGAACCTCCACGGTAAGAATAAACAGCAACAGCTAAAGGAATACCTAATTTTTCTCCTTGAACATTAGTATACATTACTGCATAAGTTTTACTATTTTTTAACCTATAAAAATGATTACCAATAAACTCATCTTTATCATTCCATCGTATAAACTGAGATTTTAAACCTTTAAAAAATGTGCCATCATACTTTGAATTCCAATTACTGAATTCTGTTTCTAAGTTTGTTTTTACTTCATCAACAGGAAGCTTTGATATAACCTTTCCCGATACCTTAACCATATCTTTATAGAAATACATATCATCTAACCTTTGAAATGTAACTTGACTGTCGTCATTGTATTCTTGAAGAACCTTGTTTATTTTCATAGAGAATAATCCACCCTTTTTTCGGAATTCAAAATTATCTCTATATGTAAGCACTACTGAGTTATCTTCTTTATTAACTTTATAGTCATAGTAGAATGTCATAAACCCATCACCACCTGAAAGAGTTATCTTATAGCTAGTTGGTGTCTTAATTACACTATCAACATAATGGTCCTGAATTTTCACTTTTAAAAGCCAGTCTATGTCACTACTAAAATCATATGTTTCTATATTGTATTCGTTAGAAGCCTTACCCTCAAAGTTGGTAGTTGGAAGCTTTAAAACAACAGGCTTGTAATATTGAGGATTTGTTTTATAGTTATCTACTTGTATTCTCTCAAAAACTTTTGATTGTTTTATCTGAGCATTATTCGCACAACCAGTTAATAGTAAAGCTGATGTTAGCAGTCCTATTGATGTTTTTACTAATATCTTTTTTTTCATTCTGTTCCCTTTTACTCTACTATAGAAAAGTGTATTATAGTAGATTGATAAAAGATTTTACTAGAGATAGACTTACATTAAAATTATGTCTTATAGTAGAGTGAATAAATGCAAAAAATTACAACAGAAGATTTTTATAAAATGATAGGTGCAAATGTTGCTAAATATAGAAAAGAAAAAGGGTTAAGTCAATTAGATTTATCACTTAAAATGGGATATAAGTCTGTTTCTGTAGTATCAAGTTCTGAGATATTTTATAACGGTAAACATTTTAATTTAGAACATCTACTAAAAATATCTCAAATATTAGAAATTGATATATGTGAATTGTTTAAAAATAATTAATCTTTATGTGGTCCAATAAACTTATCCCCATTAAAGTGTATCATGTGGTCAGGAGCATCAGCAATCCATGATTCTGTTTCCCAAGCAAGTTGTGCAGAATATTGACGGAATTTAGCCTTTGTATTAAAAGCTGTAATAAATATTAAATCTGCCTTACAGTTAGAATCTTTCAATGATGTTTCTAAAATATGTTTTCGTGCATCATCAATTGGTCCTGAGGAATGAACTGCTTCAATTAAATATAACCAGTTTCTATCTTCACAATAAGCAACAATATCAGGAAGTTCTTGATGTGATAATTCAAAGAAATTTAATTTCTTCAAACTATCTTCATCTAAATATGCATATTTATCTTCTGTATCACCTACATAAAGTAATTTAGCACCATAACCAAATCTAGGTAAGAACTCTTCTATAATATCTTTTTGAAGCTCATTATGTTCACCCGGAGAAAACTTAATTTCTTTTTCTTCATCAATCTTTATTGAAATTCTATTTAATTCTCGTTCTCTTTCTAGCTTCTCTTTTAAAGAAACTTTTATTTTTTTCATTTTTTCTACTTCAAGGTTCCAGTTTCTAGTATTGAAAGACTGTAAACATTCTTTATACTCATTAGGTAAACAATAACCCCTTGTAGAATCATTTGTTGAAGTCAAAGGTTTACTTCTAGCAACTATCCCATCTAAAACAACCATTTTTAAATCTTTTCTTCTTATATCATCATAAGAGCCAGAGCTTATATTTTCTCCATAGTTTTCATTTATAAATTTTATAATATCTCTACTTTTTAAATCTATATTATCTTCTTTTGATTTTACATTTGACCAATTAGAAGAGGGTTTAATTTGACAAACTGCTAAAAAAGATAAAGCTGTTCTTTCAATTCTTCTTCCTGTCTTTCCTAAAGGTATATTAAATTCTTCTAAAACTTTAACTGCCTCTAAAATTTTTAATTGTTGTTCATCAGTTTTTTTATTAAACTCTTTTGATTTTTTTAATAACTCCATACTATTATCCTGTATACTTAACATCAAATAAAGATTGTTCTTCAAATAAAATTTTATTTTTAACTTTTACTAAATCTCTATCAAGCAAATATTTATGTATTTGTTCTGCAAACTTATAACCTAGTAAAGGTGGTACAGCATTACCAATTTGTTCTAATTGTTTATTCTGAGACCCATGAAACTCATAAGAATCTGGAAAACTTTGCAATCTTGCTGCTTCTCTAACAGATAACATTCTTCTTCTACCATCTGGCATTTTTACTCTCAGCATATCAGCTGTTGCTCCATATAGATTTCGACAAGTCAAAGTTCTAGCTGGCTTATCAAAATGTAAATCTCTTGGTGTTTTACATTTAGACTTTTCCTCATACCTTGCAATATATTCATCCATTTTAGGAGTAAGCCACTTTACATTTTCTGTAATATTATAAGCAATATCACCTATTGCTTCCGCAACAGTAATTTTTTCTTTAGTTTCTTCTGGAAATTTAAAGCCACCTTTATGTCCAATAACAAAAACTCTTTCTCTATTTTGAGGAACACCATAATTAGATGCTCTAACAAGCTTATACTCAACAATGTACCCTAAAGACTTCAAATCACTAAGTATTTTTTCAAAATACTCTTTATTTTTATACAACATACCTCTTACATTCTCAAATAAAAATATCTCGGGGTCAATTCTCTTTATTGCTGATAAATATGCGGGAAAACCATTTCTCAAATCATCTTTCCCTTTTTGTTTCCCATTTACACTAAATGGTTGACAAGGTGGACCACCAATAATAACTTTTACATTTTCATATTCTGTATCTTCTGTTAAGTATTCAGTATTACAATATCCTGATAAATTCTTTTTGTATGTAGATGAAAATACATCATTGCATTCATATCCAATTGTTTCATAACCTAAAGACTCAAAGCCAAGAGATAAGCCACCACAACCAGCAAATAAATCAAGTACTTTTAAATCATATTTAACATTTGGTATTAAACTATTAATTTCTTTTAGATAAGAATTAGCCACTATTTACCTTTTTCCTAATTTAAACTGTATTATATCTTAATTAATAAAAAATATAGATTTCATTACATTTTGTAATCTAATTAAAAAGCTTATTTATCTGCTCAGTAAACTTATCAAACTTCAACCCTTTATATTTAACTAGCTCTAAAATCTCATAAAGATAATCAGGCTCAAAATATTTATTACCATATCTATTAAATAATTCTGTATCAGTTCTACTGTGACCCATTAAAGTTTCCCCTCTTTTATCCTTTAGGCTTTCTGGAACATGCTTTATCTTATTTGCAAATGAATGCCGTAGAGAATAGAAACTTTTACTTTCAATATCTATAATATCAAGCTTATCAATCTTTTTGTTAAAATGTTCCTCACACCGCCTAACAGTATTGTGAATATTACTCTTAATAGTTTTATTCTTATCCTCATCTACAAATATAAACTTATGCTTATTCTCTTTTCTATACTCAATAAACTCTAATATTTTCAATTCATCTATAAAAAGTCTAGTTAAAGGAAGTTTCCTTTTTGTATTAACTGTTTTTTCACTTTTAACATTGTCTAGTCTTTTATCACTAGAACTATTCTCTTTTGATATTTCTAAATAATATATTAACTCATCATCTTTATTTGTTGTAGTCTTTAAATCTGTTACCATTAATTGCCCTGCTTCTGCTGGTCTCATTCCAAGGAATAAAGTTAAAAATATTCCATAAATTTTAAGAGGGTCATTCTTCAAAGTGAATAATAGTTTTGAGTTAAGATAATCAAACTCATTAAAAATAAGTTCTAGCTCATTATCAGCAATTGGTAGCCTATCTGTACTACCATCATTTTTTATTCTAAAGCTTTCTAATACAAACTTATTATCATTACATGGATTTTTAAAATTATATTTATTAGCACAAAAATTAATGAAAAATTTTACTCTCTCAAAATTTTTATTTATAGTTCTTATTTTATTAGGGAATATATCTTCATACTTACTATCATAAACTTCATTTTCTCTATCTTTTAAAATCTTCTTTATAAGTTTAGTCTGTTCAAATATATCTAAATCTTTTGTTTGTGGCATTTTAAATCTATTTTTTGGAAGATGAATAATTATATCTTCAAGTACTTCCAAATCAGCTACAGTTAACTCATAAACTTCTTTTTTAGGAAATACCTCTTTTATCAACTTATAGCTAAAACAATATGTGTTTAATGTTTTTATTTTCAAGTCTCTTTTTATCTTTAGATATTCTCTTATATCTTCAATCATCTCATCAAACTTTGGAAACTCTTTAGGCTCATCAATAACAGGAATACTACTATTAATATTTTGAACATAGATAATTTTTTCTTTAGGCTTTTTCTTCTTATATTTTTTAAGTGTATCTTCTGAACTATGAGATTCTGCTTTTAATAAATCAGCCTTTAAAATCTCTATCTCATACTTAAACAGCTTCCAATAAAAAGATTCTTTCTCTTTCATTTCAGATAATGAGTTTTCATCAATCTGACACCGAGGGATTATCTCATCATCAACAATCTTTTTTATGTCTTCAAAATTTCGTCTCTTATCAATGTCATTATACTTTTTAAGCTTTTTAGTTACAGCTTTTATAGTGCTACCCTCATAAGAGATACCTTTTTTATTAATAAAAGTATTTGCCTTATGTCTTAGTGTTTCAGCTTCTATATACTCTTCTATTGATTCACTATAGTATTTATATAATATATCATCTATGTCATAACTCGTCATTAATATTCCCATTTGTAAGTATCTGTTTATGTTGTAATTTAATAAGCTAGATAATGTTTTAGCAGTAGTATAACACGATGTCAATAATGACTTTCTAATAAGGATAGTGTCATTAGTTACTAAAGATTTTTTAACTCTCTTATGAAAGTAGTAAGTACCATTTCTACGATGTAAATATTTCGCCATTTTTGCTCCAAGTATCACACCTTGGTATCATTTTTAGAACAATTTAACGACAAATTTTAGTAACTTTTCCCTATAATTAGGGAGTTATAGAGTTTTTATCGGAGCTTTGAAAACATCTCCACCAATCCATAAATAAAATAACCTCATAAATTTATTAAAATAATCAAAGAAAAAATAACTATTCAAAAATTATTTTAAACATTTTTTCAATTATAAAAACAATAAAATGTAACAAAAGTATTATTTTAATAACTTTACAAGTTATATTAAATAACTTACTTAACTAAATAGTCAAAACAAAGTTTAATTGTAACTTGTTATGTTACAATTATTATAATTTTATTTAAGGTTAAAGAAAAATGAGTCAAGATATTACAATTACATTATCAAAGGAAATGGAATTATTCTTATCTAAAAAGGCTAAAAAAAAAGAAATACCTCTTAAAAATACAATAGAAGAACTTATTAACGAACAAATAAATAATAAAATTCATTTTGATGAAGGTTTTTACTTTGATAAGCTAAAGAATAAACTATTTAAAGCAGATGGAAGAATAATAGAATTTACAAAACTACAAAGTGGTCTTTTTCACCTTTTACTTGAAAAGCATGGTGAAATCGTAAGCTTTGAAACGATACATAATGAAGTTTGGAAAAACAAGAAGATGTCCATATTCACAATGAGAAATGTTGTTAAAAGAATTAGAGACTTAACATATTATGGGATTATTGTAAATCATTCTAATCTAGGTTATTCATTAGGAGAAACCAAAGATTAGGATATAAGATTCTCAACTCTTTGTATTTAAAGTTTTTAACTGTATAATATTTTTTTGGGAGAAAAGACTATTATATATGATTAAAAATGACGAAAACCAAATACTACAAATAATAAAATATACCCCTCCAATTTTTATATTACTTGCTAGTATACTTATTACATTTACCCTTTATTTAGATCATAAAAAAACTTTAGACAAAGAAAAAAAATTAATAAAAAGTTCATTTATCAAAAATGAGAAAAAAAGAATTCAACAAAACATTAATAGTATTATTTATTATATAGATAAAGTAGATAATAAAACTGAAGTCAAACTAAAAAGAAAACTATCAAAACAAATAATAAATGCAAAAGCGATCATTTCAGGAATTTATGAAAATAATAAAAATTCAAAAGATAAAAAAGAAATAATAAAATTAATAAAAGATGCACTTCAAAATATAAGATTCAATGAAGGAAGAGGCTACTTTTTTATAAATCAAATGGATGGTATCAGTGTTTTTCATCCTATATTTCCTAAAAGAGAAGGCAAAAATATTTTTAAAGAAAAGGACTCAAAAGGAATTATAAGATTTCAAAAGGTTCAGAAAGTAATTAAAGAAAAAAATAAAGGATTTGAATATTTTTATTTTTTTAATCCAAATAATAAAGATATACAAGAGAAAAAACTTGCCTATGTTGAATACTTCAAACCCTATGATTGGATGATTGGCACAGGAGAATATATAAAAGACTTTAAAAAAAATATCCAAAGTGACGTACTAGAGTATATTTCAAGTTTAAGATTAGGCAATGAAAATAACTATATTTTTGTAATGAACTATGACGGAACTTTTTTGTACCATCCAGAAAAAGAATTAGAAGGTAAAAATATTTCTAAAGATAAGTCTCTTTCTAAAATGGAACCATTTTTCCAGAAAATAGAAAAACTTATCCCAAAAGATGGAGGGTACTATGAGGTTATTCAAAGTAGTAAATCTGATGCAAAAAAAGATACAAAGAAAATTTCATATTTCAAAACATACTCAAAATGGGACTGGATTATAAGTACAGGTTTTTATGAAGAAGATATTCAAGAAGAACTTATAGAAAAAAGTGACTATTTAGAAAAAAAATATACAAACTATATTAATACAATTATTATTTCAAGTCTGCTTTCTACGTTAATTTTACTTTTTGTATCTTTTTATATTTCAAAAACTCTTGAAACCAAATTTCTAAATTACAAAAAACGTATTAAAAAAGAAATTACAGAAAATGAAAAACAAAAAAATAAGCTAAAAAAAGCCCAAGCAGTTGCACAAATTGGTGATTGGGAACTCAACTTAAATACAATGAAAGCCTTATGGTCAGAAGAAGTATTAAAAATATTTGGACTAGAAGGAAAAAGTATACATGCAGGACCTGAATTTTTAAAAACTATTATGCATAGCAAAGACTGGTCAGCTTTCGAATGTTCAATGCAAAGATGTATAAATAATTTTGAAGAGCACAAATGTATTTATAGAATATTTAAACCAAATGGTGATGTAAGGTGGATTGATTGTAGAGGACAAATTAATAAAGAAACAAATTCTGTTCATGGAGTAATACAAGATATTACAGATAATAAAAGACTAGAACTTGAAAAATTTGAAAAAGAGGAATTACTATATAGACAAAGTAAAATGGCTGCGATGGGAGAGATGTTAGGAAATATTGCTCATCAATGGAGACAACCTTTATCAGCAATTTCTACGGCTTCAACTGGGGTGAAGTTGCAAAAAGAATTAGATTTATTAGAAGATAAAAATCTCTTAACTTCAATGTCCTTAATAAATGAATCTGCACAATACCTTTCTCAAACTATTGAAGATTTTAGAAACTTTTATAAGCCAAAAGATGAACTTTCATATATAAAGATTAGCAAATTAATTGATAAAACATTAAATCTAATTTCTGCACAGTTTATTGCAAAAGATATATCGATAATAAAAAACATAGAAGATATTGAAATCTATTCATTAGAAAATGAACTTATTCAAGTATTAATAAATATTTTAAATAATGCACGAGATGCTTTACTTTTAAGAGATAATACAAAAAAACTAATATTTATAAACGTATTCATTAAAAATGAACAAGTGTACATAGAAATTTTTGATAATGCAGGTGGAATAAAAAATGAAATATTAGATAGAATATTTGAACCATATTTTACTACAAAACATAAAACTCAAGGGACAGGAATAGGTCTTTATATGAGTGAAGAAATAGTTATAAAACATCTTCATGGAAATATCATTGCTTTTAATAAAACTTTTACATATGAAAATGAAAAATACACAGGAGCAAAGTTCAAAATAGTATTAGATAAGAAAATCTAATATGTTTAGTTAAAAGCACTTTAAGTAATATATACCTAAAATACTCTACGAATTTTTTTAAGGACACAAATGGAACCAAACTACGACAAGATTATAGTGTTGATTATTGTTTTTACTTCATCTTTTATTACATGGAAAATCATTAAGGATTTTTATAAAACAAAGTTTCACATGATATTTGCACATTTAATTGCAATTGTTACAGCATCATTTATGTTACTATCTACTATGTTTTTATTTATGCCTAAAAACTATCAAAGAGGAATATCACCTGAAGTAGAAATTTCTTTTAATTCAATCGCAATAGTTATAATAATGCTATTTGTGTTATATGTATTTTTTAAATATATTCCATCAAAAAATAAAAAATAAACTAAATATCTTTCTTCTCTAAAAATTTTACAACATCATTGAAAAGTAAAGGTTTTGAGAAGAAATACCCTTGCCCCATTTCACAATTTAATGATTTTAAATACTCTTCTTGTTCAATAGTCTCTATACCTTCAGCGATAACTCTATAACCTAAACTTTTTGATAAGGCTATAATTGCTTTTGAAATTTGCACATTATTGTTATCGTCTGGCGTCCCATCAACAAATGCTTTATCAACTTTTATAACATCAATTGGAAGTTTAGTTAAATAACTCATAGAAGAATAACCTGTCCCGAAATCATCAATAGAGAATCTAAAACCTAACTCTTTCAAAGTATTAATAGTATTCATATTTTTCTGAGAAAACTCCATGATATATCGCTCTGTAACTTCTAGTTCAACTTCACTTGATTTTAAATCATATTTTTCAATTATACTTACAATATCTTTTACAAAGTTTTTGTCTCTAAACTGTATACTTGAAATATTTATAGCTATATAAGATAGTTTTTCATTTATATTTTTAAACTTTACAAAATCCCTACATGCCATATCAAAAATATGTTTACCAATTTCAATAATCGTTCCAGTATCTTCTGCAATTGGAATAAACTTTTCTGGACTTATCGTCCCTAAAATATTATGATCCCATCTTACTAAAGCTTCAAAAGCTATCACTTTTCCACTTTCTAAAGCATATTGAGGTTGATACATTAAATATAGTTCATCGTTTGCTATAACATCTTTTAAAGCTTGTTCTATTTTTAATTGCTCATGTACATTAATAGATAATTGCTTATCATAATATTGATAATTGTTTTTTCCAAGTTTTTTTGCATGATACATTGCAGTATCTGCATTTTTAATCAATGTAGTAATATCCATACCATCATCAGGATACATCGAAACGCCAATACTTGCACTAGTATTTAATGTATCATTTTCAATTACTATAGGCTCTTGGATAACATCTAAAAGCTTTTGACAAACATATCCTGCAGAATTTTTGTTACGACTAGAGTCAAGAACAACAATAAATTCATCTCCACCCATTCTTGCAACTAAATCAGACCCTCTTAAAATATTTTTTATTCTTTTAGAAACAACTTTTAGTAAAATATCCCCTACTCCATGACCTAAAGTATCATTTATAATTTTAAATCTATCCAAATCAATAAATAAAACAAATAGATTTAATTCATTTCTACTTGCTATACTAATTGAATATTCTAAATCTTCTTCTAGTTTAACTCTATTAGGTAGTTTAGTCAAACTATCATGATATGCTAGAAAATCAGCTTTTTCTTGAGTTTCTATAATTTCTTTTAAACTTGTATGTACAGCAATATATTTTACTATCTCACCATTTTTATCTTTTATAGAACTAATATTAAGCCAAATAGGTATTATTTCCCCATCTTTCTTCTTATCATAAACTTTCCCTTTCCATGAACCTTTTTCTTTTAAACTTAGCCACATTTGTTTATAAAAAATTCTATCATGATAACCAGACCTAAAAAGATTTGGTTTCATACCAATAAGCTCTTCTTTCATATATCCACTTATAGTTTCAAAAGCTTTATTTGTTGTGATAATTTGTTTATCTTTATCACAAATTAAAATACCCTCTTGAATATTATTAAAAGCTATATCAGATAGTTCCAACTCTTCTTTTTGTCTAATATATTTTGTTACATCTAGTTTAATTGCTAAATATTTAATAGGTTCATTTTCAATTATAATAGGTACAATAGAAGCTTTCTCATAAAAAATAGAACCATCTTTTCGTTTATTAATAAATTCACCTTCCCATTTTTCACCAGCTTCTAATTTTTTATTTAAATCTGCATATACTTCATTTGAAGTTAAACCTGAGCTTAAAAGTTTTGGTTTTTTTCCTACAACTTCTTTTTTTTCAAAACCTGTGTTCTTTTCAAATATATCATTTACATATAAAATATTTTTCTCAGAATCAGTTAAAACAATAGTATTATCACTATTTTCAACTGCATATTTAAAAGCTGAAAGTTCACTTTTTATATTTTGAACTTTTTTATATTCCTTATAAATTATAAATACTATGATTAGAATAGATATAAAAAATATTACGGCGATTATAAATTGATAAGATGTTTTCTTTTTATATTCTGAAATAAGCAGTTGCTGAGTATCATAAAGTTTTTCTCCTAGCTTTAAGCCTTTAGCTTCAGTTCTAAGATTTTTTATAGTTTTTATATTTCTTAATATATTAGTAGAATGAGCATGTAATAAATCAAGTTTTTCAAAGTCTATTCTTTCATTTTCAAACATTAAAAATTCAAGATTTTCTAATATCCTATCTTTATTTTCATTTAGATTTGCAAAATGTTGCATACTCAAAAACAAAGTATTGTTTATAACTACTTTTATATCATCTGCAAGATCTTTATCATTTGTAAAAGATTGATTTATTTCATAAATATAATGAATTGAATTTAAATTTGCAGTATGTTTTGATTTAAACATTTCTATGAGTTTAAGCTTCTTTTTATATAACTCATAAGAATTTACTACTTTATTATAAATTTCTATTCCAAATTCATCTTTCATATCACTATGAATTAAATGTTTAATTACTTTTTCAAAATCATTAGTCTGTTTTACAATTAAATCAAAGTTTACGAACTCATCTTTATTTTCTATAAATTCATCAAAGACAATATCTTGAATAATTAATTTATTTATATCATTTTTATAATTATCATACTTTCCTATATTGACCTCAATTTTATATAAATAAGAAAACAATATAGAAATTACGAGTAAAAAGATTAAAAGGATTCCGTATATAAAAAAATTCTTTTTGATTTTTGATATAAAACTATTCAATTATCATCAACTCCCCAGTTAAAGTTTTTAAAAAGGCAACTATTTTATCTATTTCATCTTTCTTCATAGGACGTCCCAATTGAACTAAAGCCATTTCTTTTACAGTTTGAGAAAGTTCATAATATCTGCCATCATGGAAATATGGCGCAGTATATTCTATATTTCTTAATGTCGGAACTTTAAAAAAATATTTATCTTCTTCATTTTTAGTTAGATTATACCTTCCTAGGTTTTTACTTCTAGCATCAAAAATTATTCCAAACTTATTATAAAGATTTCCTCCAACATTAACACCATGATGACAAGTTATACAACCTTTATCTTTAAAAAGTTCATAACCTTCTTTTTCATATTTTGTAATAGCTTTTAAATCACCTTTTAAAAATTGATCAAATCTTGAATTAGGAGTAATAAGAGTTTTTTCAAATTCAGCAATAGCATTTACTATATTTCTTTTTGTAATGCCATCATCGTAAATACGTAAAAACTCTTCTTTATAAACTGTTTTATTTAACTTTTTTATTAAATCAGGAAAAGTATGTCCCATCTCGATAGGATTTTCTATAGGTCCAATAGCTTGTTCTTCTAAATTTTTTGCTCTTCCATCCCAAAACTGCCTAAAATTAAATACAGAATTTAAAACAGTTGGAGCATTTACCTTTCCTATTGCTTTATTTACTCCAAAAGGAAGAACTAAATTATCATCTCCTCCGTTTTTAATATTATGACAACTAGCACAAGATATTGTATTATTAATTGATAATCTTTTATCATTAAAAAGTTTTTTACCAAGTTGTGCTTTTTTTAAATTATAATCGATTTCTTCAGGAATAGGTGTAATATTTGATGCATAAATAGTTAAATTTAAAATAATAAATAACAATATAATTGTCCTAGTTAGCATCACTCTTTCCTTATATTAGACATAAGTAATATATCTATATTATAATAATAACAAAAAATAGTAGAAAATCTGATATAATTATTATATAAACACAAACTAAAAGGATTAATATGAAAAATATAGCAATCTTTTATGCAAGCAGTACAGGAAAAACAAAATTTATTGCTAATGAATTATCAATACACCTAGAAGAATTAAAAGAATACAATATACAAGTAACTGGTACAGAATATATGAGAGATTATTCTAATATAATATTTGGTATTTCTACTTGGGATGGTGGTTCAATTCAAGAAGACTGGAAAGAAATTTGGGATGAGTTTTGTGAAATTGATTTTAGTAATAAAAATGTTGCTATTTTTGGACTAGGAGATCAAAAAAAATATCCAGATAAATTTGTTGCAGCAATGAAACCATTATATGATCAACTTAAAAGTGCAGGAGCAAATGTTATAGGATTTACTTCAACAGAAGATTATAACTTTAAATATTCAGATGCTATTGAGGATGGTCAATTTGTAGGATTAGTTCTTGACCTTGAAAATCAAAGTGAATTAACAACATCAAGAATAGAAGATTGGGTAAAAAGCTTAAAAAAAGACTTTATCTAGTTCTTACAGCTTTCACAAATTCCATATAATTGCATTGAATGACTAGTTATTTTAAACTTGTTTTTCTTTGCAATTCTATCTTGTCTCTTTTCAATTTCATCATCCATAAATTCTACAATTCTACCACAAAGTGTACAAATCAAATGATCATGATGTTCTTTTGTATTACTTTCATATTTTTTACCATCAGCACCAAACGTAATAGAAGTGATTAAATTAACCTCTTCTAAAAATCCTAATGCTCTGTAAACTGTTGCTATACCAATATTAGAATCAGGTTTTTTTGTTTTGATTAGATTATAAACCTCTTCCGCAGTTAGATGACCATCAGCATGTAATAAGATATTTAAAACAATTTCTCTCTGTTCTGTATATTTTAAACCTTTTTGTTTAACTATTTTTTTTAATTCATCTATTACATTTTCACTGTTAACCATTGATATAACCTTATATTAATTCTATTAAGACAATTATTGCGAAATATATATTAAAAATAAATATTAAACTATAAAATTTTATTATAATTTTATCTATTAAACTCAATTCTTTATTTTAAGTTAAGTTTATGTATTATTTCAATGATAATCATTATCACTCTACCATAAATAAGGGGTTTTATGTTTTTAAGTGAATTACAAAAAGGCGAATGTGGAAAGATTATAAAAATCAATTCAGATTCAGTATTAAAAGCAAGATTTAGTTCTTTTGGAATAACAAGAGGTTCAATTGCTTATATAATAGAACAAACTATATCAAAAAATACAATTGAAATAAGAATACAAAATACAAAAATTGCTTTAAGAATTTCAGAAGCAAAAACAATAGAAGTAGAAAAATCAGAATGCAAAATATAAGTGAAAAAAAATTAATTAAAATTGCATTGGTAGGACAACCAAATGTTGGAAAATCAATGCTTGTTAACTCTATTTCTAACTCAAGATTAAAAGTTGGAAATTTTTCTGGGGTTACAGTAGAAAAAACACAAATAGAATTTGAATATAAAGATTATTTATTTAAAATCACAGACCTACCTGGTTCTTATGCATTAAATGAATATACAATTGAAGAAAAAGTGACAAAAGATTATCTTGAAGATGCAAAATATGACATTATATTAAACGTTTTAGATTCAACAAATCTAGAAAGAAACTTATATCTTACAAGCGAACTTCTAGCACTTGACAAAAAAATGGTTTTAGCTTTAAATATGACAGACGAAGCTACAAATGAAGGAATATCAATAGATGAAAAACAACTTTCTAAGATTATTGGTAAACCTTGTATAAAAACATCTGCAAAGAATAAAACAGGTATTAAAGAATTAATAGAAACACTTATTACAAAATTTGAATCTCCTAAATTCGAATCAAAATTAATATTTTCAGATGTAATTGAAGAAGAAATTGTAAATATCACAAAATTATTAACAGACAAAAGATATAAAAGTGATGTTGATTACAGAGAAATTGCAATAAAACTTTTAAAAGAAGATAAAAAAACATTTCTAAAATTTCATGATGAACCAATATGGATAGAGTTACAACCTTTATTAAGTGAAGCTTTCGACCATATATATTTACATTTTGGAACAAAAAACTTAGAAGATATTTTTGAAGATGAAAAATTTTCTTTTGCAAAAGGAGCAGTAACAGAAACTGTAAAAAATAAAAATATTACAGAAGAAAAAACACTTACAGATAAAATTGATTCATTATTAATTCATAAATTTTTTGGCCTACCAATTTTTCTCTTTCTTATGTGGGGTCTATTTCAAATAACATTTGAATTAGGTAATATCCCTATGGATATAATCGATGCCTTTTTTGCCACTTTAATTGATAGTACAAAGGAAATCTTAGGTGATAATGAAATATCATCTGTTATTGCCGATGGAGCTATTGCTGGAGTTGGAGCAGTAGTATTATTTTTACCAAATATTGTAATACTCTTTTTAGGAATTGCCCTGCTTGAAACAACAGGTTATATGAGTAGAGTAGCTTTTCTTTTAGATGGGTTCTTTCATAAGTTTGGATTGCACGGAAAATCATTTATTCCATTAGTTACAGGATTTGGTTGTTCAGTTCCTGCGTACATGGCAGCAAGAACACTTAAAAATGATAGAGATAGATTATTAACTCTATTTATTATTGGATTTATGTCTTGTGGGGCTAGGCTTCCAATTTATGTGCTATTTACAGGTGCCTTTTTTAGCGGAGACAATGCTGGTAATATCTTATTCTTAATCTACGTAGGAGGAGCCTTACTAGGGCTTGTTGCTGCAAAAGTTCTTAAAATGACTGTATTTAAAAGTGAAGATGAACCATTTGTAATGGAGATGCCAAAATATAGATTACCCTCTACAAAACTTATCTGGCATACAGTTTCAAATCAAGCATGGATGTATCTAAAAAAAGCTGGAACATATATCTTAGCTGCATCTATTTTAATTTGGTTTGCATCAAACTATCCAAAACATTTAGAATATGAAGAACAAATAGATAGAAAAATAGAGTTTGCAACTTCAGAAGAGGAAAAATTTGAATTAAGAAGTCAATTAACTCTTTATAATTTAGAGAACTCTTATCTTGGTAAAGTTGGTAAATTTTCTGAACCTTTATTTGCTCCTTTAGGTTTTGACTGGAAAATGACTGTAGCCCTTGAAACAGGTCTAGCTGCAAAAGAAATAGTTGTATCCACATTAGGAATTCTTTATGGCTTAGGCGATGAACTTGATGAAAACAGTGAAGGATTAATTGAAAAAATTAGAAATAATATTCCATTTGCCTCAGCAATAGCATTTATTGTATTTGTTATGATTTACTTACCATGTCTTGCTGCATCAATGGTATTTGCTAGAGAAGCTGGAGGGTGGAAATATTTAGCATATTTATTTGTATTTACAACAACAACTGCTTGGGTATTATCATTCATTGCATATAATGTAACTCTATTTTTAATTACATAAGATTTTTAAAATCTTATGTAATTATTTAATTTCAAAATTCGTATCTAACTTTATATCTTGATCAATAACTTTAAACTGCCAAATTCCTTTTAATCTTCCAGATATATATCTAAAATCATAAATCGAACCATGTCCAGCAGGAATCAAAAGAGTTCTTTCTCTTGAAAGTTCTCCCTCTGGGTCAATCCATTGAACTAATATCTCTTTATCTTCATCAATTCTTTCATGAACATATTTACAAATAATTGAATTTTCATCTTCTAATATTAAACAATCTACACTGTTTTTAACTTCTTCAATTGTTTCAGAAAAACCTAAAACTACAGTAAACAATAATATATATATAACTTTATTCATATTATCTCACTTTAAAAATATATTATGGCATGATTATATCATATAAATAACTATTTGGTATATTTCTCCCAAATTGTTTTTTCATTTAATGTTGCCCTATTTTTTAAAATTTCAAAAGGACTATACGCTTCTTTATATCCCATTGAAAAATGTTCCTTAATCCAATATCCCAAATAAATATAAGGAATATTAAGCTCTTTTGCTATTTTAATTTGCGCTAAAATCGAAAATTTCCCTATAGATAAATCTTCATAATCATGGTCATAAAAACAGTATATTGAAGAAATTGAATTTTCTAAAATATCTACTAAGGCAACCCCAATTAATTTATTATCTCTTACATATAAAAATTCTTTTGTAAAATCATCCTTACCTTGAACATAAGATCTATCATATTCAACTGGCTCTATAGGAGTGTAAGGCCAATCTTTTTTCTTATTCATAAAAGAATGATATTTGTCATATAATCTTAAATGATCTAAAGTCAATGTTGGTGCTTGTATATAAAGTTTTGTATCTAAATTTTTTTTAAATACTCTTTTCTCAGAACGCGAAAATTTATAATTTTTAACATCGATTCTCATAGAAACACATTTTGTACAGGACTTACATTCAGGTACAAAATGCATCTTACCAAAACGTCGCCAACCGTGTTCAAGCATATTCTGGTAATCTTCTTTTTCACATTTATTAAGATATCGATATCTAATATCAGATGTTTCATAACTAAAATAAGAACAATCTCTATTCTCTTCTACAAACTCAACATCTCTTTCTAAAATATGCATATTTATTCGTTTATTTTTTCTTTTATTTCTTTTGCAACTGTAGTTATATTTTTTATTTTCTCATTATTTGATAAAGACTCATCAATTAAATGTTTTACAAAAGCACTACCAACAATAACACCATCCACACCTTTAGATTTCTCTTTACATGTTTTTTCATCTACTCCAAAACCAATATAAAGTGGTGTATCAGAATATTTTTTTACAGTATCAATAATAGTAGTTAAATCTTCACTTTTACCACTTCCTGTGATTCCAGCATAAGCTACCATATAGATAAACTTTTGAGCATTTGAAACAACCTGTTTAATTCTATTTTCTGTATGAGTTGGTGCAACAAAAGATATTTGAGCTTTATTATACTTTTGAAATAAAGGTTCAAGTAAATTAGCCTCTTCATTTGGTACATCTGGAATAATCATTCCATTTACACCATATTCATCAGCTTTTTGTAAAAAGTTTTCAATACCATAATTATAAAATGGATTCATATACCCCATCCACAACATATCCATTTGTGGTGCTATTTGTGAACTAACATCAAATAAATCTTTTAATTTAAAACCATTATTCAAGGCAATTTGATTTGCTTTTTCAATAACTGGCCCATCTGCTACAGGGTCAGAAAAAGGAACACCTAATTCCAAAGTATCAACACCAGCCTCTTTCATACTCAATGCTAAATCTACTGTAAAACTATTTTCTGGAATTGATGATGTGATATAACCAACTAACTTTTTCAATATAAAATCCTAATAAATATTTGATAAAGTAGTTATTTTAGCGAATTTTATCTTGTATTGAAATGAGTATATATTTAAAATATAATTTTTAAGAAAAAGGTCTAAAATAAAAAGGATAATTTCGATACAATATTTTATAATTTTAACATAAAATTTATAGGAAAAGTAAATGAGTATTATTAAAAACGATTTTGAAAAAATGAATGTAACAAAAATCAAAAACTTTAAAAACAATAAAAAATTAACTATGATTACAGCATATGATGCACTATTTGCAAAACTATTTGAAGAAATAGCTGATATGATTTTAGTTGGAGATAGTTTAAATATGAGTTTTGCAGGGAAACCTGATACTCTATCTGCTACATTAGAACAAATGATTTATCATACAAATGCGGTATGTACAGGTGCTCCAAAAGCATTTACAATTTTAGATATGCCTTTTGGAACATATATTAATAAAGATGAAGCACTTACAAATGCAATTAAAGTATATCAAAAGACAAATGCAGCTGCAATAAAAATTGAAGGAGGAGAAGATAGAGCTCATATTGTAGAGCATCTAACTTCTAATTCAATTGCAGTAATGGGACATATTGGTCTTATGCCTCAATACGTAAGAAGTGAAGGTGGATATAAAGTAAGAGGAAAAACTATTGAAGATACAGAGCAACTTGTACGCGATGCAATAGCAATTGAAAAAGCAGGTGCTTTCGCAATTGTAGTTGAAGGAGTGATGAGTGAAGCTGCTAAAAAAATCACTGAAGCTATATCTATTCCTACTATTGGGATAGGGGCAGGAAAAGTTACAGATGGTCAAGTTTTAGTATGGTCTGATATGTTAGGTTTCTTTGAAGATTTTAAACCTAAGTTTGTTAGACACTATATGAAAGGTGCCCAAGAAGTAAAAGAAGCTATAAATCAATATAGAAATGATGTACAAGAAGCATCTTTCCCTGCAAAAGAGGAAGAATACTAGTGGAAAGAGTTGTTGAAGTAGAACAAATTTCATTTGAAGAGGATAATGCAGAAGTTAGTTTAAGACCATCCTCTTGGGATGATTATATTGGTCAAGAGAAAATAAAAAGAAATTTAAAAGTTTTTATTGAAGCATCAAAAAAAAGAAATGAAGCCTTAGACCATATACTTTTCTATGGACCTCCTGGTCTTGGAAAAACAACTATTTCGTATCTTATCTCATCGGAAATGAATACAAATATTAAAATTACAGCTGGTCCAATGATTGAAAAATCAGGAGACCTAGCAGCTATTTTAACAAATCTTGAAGAAGGAGATATTCTTTTTATAGATGAGATTCATAGATTAAGCCCTGCAGTTGAAGAGATACTTTATCCAGCAATGGAAGATTATAGATTAGATATCATTATTGGTTCTGGACCTGCTGCACAAACAGTTAAAATAGACCTTCCAAGATTTACTCTAATTGGAGCGACAACAAGGGCTGGTATGCTTTCTAACCCTTTAAGAGAAAGATTTGGAATGCATTTTAGAATGCAATTTTATAACCATGAAGAATTAGCTAAAATTATTCAAATAGCATCACAAAAATTAAATAAATATTGTGAAGATGATGCTGCACAAGAAATTTCTAGAAGAAGCAGAGGAACTCCAAGAGTTGCATTAAGACTTCTAAGACGAGTTAGAGATTTTGCAGAAGTAGAAAATGAAGATACTATACAAATAAATAGATGTAAATTTGCACTTGATGAATTAGGAGTAAATGAAAGTGGTTTTGATGAAATGGATATCAATCTACTTGAACTTTTAGTTTCAAATAAAGGTAAACCAATGGGGCTTTCAACTATGGCAGCAGCGCTTAGTGAAGATGAAGGGACAATTGAAGACGCAATAGAACCATATCTTCTTGCGAATGGATTTATAGAAAGAACGGCAAGAGGAAGAGTAGCTTCAGTTAAAACTTATGAAATGTTTAGACTATCATATCCAGGAAATGAAAAACTAGATTCTGAAGGAACTCTATTTTGAAACCACAATACTTTTTAGTAGCCTTAGCAATTGTTACAATATTTTTTATGTTTCAATTATTTAGCCCTTTTTTAAAACCAATGATTGTAGCTCTTCTTTTAGCCGTTGCGACAAACTCATTAAATACATATCTAAAAAGACATATACCAAATAATTTTATAAGTTCAAGTTTAATGACGGTACTATTAACAGCAATATTTTTTATTCCTGTTTTATATTGTATTTTTTCATTTGCAACTTTAATTAATAAAATTGACCAACAAGCACTTATTAGTATCTATGAAGTAGCTAAAGAGTGGGTAGAAAATATGCCAGATGACTTTATTTTTGTAAAAGAGCAATTAAATTCAGTTTTACAAAAAATTGATATTCCAGAGTTTATTCAAAAACTTCTATCTATTGGAGCATTACTAGGAAAAAATTCTGCAAAGTTTATTATAGATATGGTAATGATTTTAGTTTTCTATTTCTTTTTTAATTTTTATTCAACAAGTCTTTCTCACTATTTCAAAGATGCTCTTCCACTTAAAAAAGAAGATTCAAATGCCTTATTCTATGAGTCATCAAATGTTATGAGTGTTGTTCTATATTCTATTTTAGCAACAGCTGTATTAGAAGGATTTTTATTTGGAGTATTTGTTAGTTTCTTTGGTTATGATGGGATCTTACTTGGTGTATTATATGGATTTGCTTCATTAGTTCCTGTAATTGGAGGACTTCTTATGTGGCTTCCTGTTGCAATATATGAAATGTTTACAGGAAGTACAGGAAATGCCCTTGCTATTGCTATTTATTCAATTGTAGTGATATCTATTATTGCAGATACCTTTATAAAACCAGTCATCATAAAATATATTAATCAAAAAGTTGTAAAAACACCTACAGATGTAAATGAACTTCTTATATTCTTTGCAATAGTAGCAGGTCTTTCAACCTTTGGTTTTTGGGGAATGATTATAGGACCAGCAATGGTTACATTTTTCATTTCTTTAGTACAATTACTTAAAAAATTTAGCAATGATTTTTATAGTATAGAACAAACTGTAGAGAATAGTAAATAGTTAATCTATATACAGCTCTATAGTAAATTCTAGCCCTCTTAATTTAGTATTATTGTATTCAAAATCTTTATTACAAACATTGATTCTTCCATTCATATGTTTTGTAATAATCTCTTCAACCATATATAAGCCAATGCCTTTCCCTTGAGATTTATGTTTTGTTGTAAAATAAGGTTCAAAAATACGATGTAGTAAACTATCTTTCATTCCTCCTGCACTATCTTTTATTATTATGATAACTTTCTTATCAGACTTAAAAGCATCAATAAAAATCATTTTTTCTTCTTTTTTAACATCAGATAAAGCATCATTTGAGTTATTTAAAATTGTTATAAAAACTTGTAAGAGTTCAGTAGAAAACCCTCTGATTTGTATATCTTCACAATTTTTTATAATTTGAACATCATAATACTTAAATTTTGAAGATATGATATTCAAGGCATTTGTTAAAAGAGTATTAATATTAAATAAAATCTTTTCATTATTAGGTTTGAAAAAATCTCTAAAATCATCAATAGTTTTAGATAAAAAACTTGATGAACGTAAAACTTCATCAATATTTTTTTCAAAACTCTCATCAGTTAATAAATTAAACTCTTTTTCCACTTTTATACCACTAGCAGCAGTAGTAATAGTTGATAATGGTTGTCTCCATTGATGAGCAATATTTTCTAACATTTCTCCCATTGATGCAAGTTTTGATTGTTGCATCATCATTTTTTCATTATAGTTCAATTTTTTTCTTAATTTAGTTTGTTCAGTAACATCATGAAAAACTAATATAGTACCTAATATATTACCTTTTTCATCTTTTATAGGAGCAGCCGAATCTTCTATGGAATAAACATTATCATTTTTACTTTTTAAGGCAGTATGATTGGCTAAACCTACTATTATACCTTCTTCTAAAACTCTTTTTACAGGAGTATCTACTTTTTCTTTTGTTTGTTCATTGAAGATATCAAAAACTTCATCTAAATATTTTCCTTTGGCTTCTTCTAATGAGTACTCTGTTAATTTTTGTGCGATAGGATTTAAAAATAGAATATAACCTTTTTCATCAGTTGTTATTACTGCATCACCAATAGAATAAAGTGTAATTTCAGCTCTTTTCTTCTCTTCATATAATTCAGCTTCATATTTCATTTTGTTAAGTTTTGTAAAATATAACACTACAAAAACAATACTATTTAAAAGGAAAAAAAGAATTAATATAAATTTAAAGTATTGTTCTCTATCTTGTAATTCTTGTGAAATTCTTTTATCTATATGTCTATTTAATTCATCAACCAATAAAATCATAGAATTAAATTCTTTGTCAAATATTTGATCAGAATCACTTCCTATTCCATTCTCAAGGACATTATTCCAACGTTTATTTGCAAGTTCATAAAAATTGTTAGCTTTTTCTTTTATTTTTTTTAGATTTGTATAAAAAAATAAATCTTCATCTGATTTCAATACATTTTTTGAATTATCAATATATACAAAGAACTCTTTATGTTTAAATTTTAACATGACATCATTTTCTAAATCTATATATTTATCGCCAGCAATAGCCTCTTCAAACCACAAATGACCTGTAGAAATATCACTTTTAAAAGTTTGTATTTGTGATTTTAGAGGAAGATATTTATTCATTGCATTATTCCAATTTAAATGCGTTGTCAATATTAATATTAAATCAATAATAAATATTGACAATGTAGTCAAAATTGGAATATTATTTTTAATTTTTGGAGACATAATAAGTCCTTCTTAAAAACATATTATACTCTAAAGAATCATAAATAATCACAAACTGTATTTATTCTCCAGATATAATTTCACCTTGGTAAGTTATAATTCCATAATCTAAATTTGCTACAGATTTAAATCCCATATCTAGCATAATTCTTTGACAATATGCACTTCTACTACCACTGTGACAATATACAACTACAGGAACCTCTTTCTTATCTTGAATTCTTTCTAGAGCTTGATAAAATGATGTTGTAGGAATCAAATAATCAGTACCTTTAATTCTATGTCCTACCCACTCCATCCACTCTCTTGTATCTACTAAATTGAAATTTACAAAACCTAATTCTCTTGCTTCTAATAAAGATTCAACTTCATGTCCACTTATTTGCTCTTTAGTTAAAATTGCTTCACACTCGTCTTTTTTAAGACCTTTAGAATGAACAATCTCTTCTTCAATTAATTGTGCTTTCTCTTCAATTGATTTTGCATACTCTGGTGTACAAAAAATTCCACAATGACAATGCCCCTGCGCTGGTATCTCTTCTTCTAGAGCAGGAGTACAAGGACAAAGTCTATTATCTGCTTTATCTTTTTCTTCTTGTGTATTACCTACAACCATAAAACAGGGACAATACCTTTTATCATATATAAGTTTATTTCTTGTAAGTCCCATTTGAATTGATTCATTTACATCAGCTTCTGGATTATAAACAAATCCATGCTCTTCACATACTTTATCTGTAAATTGTTTTGTTAATTCAAATACTGTTTGAAATTCATCACTTTCTATATCTAATTTTTTAATCATTTTTACTTCCTAACTATTTAAAAACGTAAAATAACATATCTCACATTAGGATATGCTATTATAAAAAACTAGGATTAAATATTAAAAGTTTTTAGGATTTTCTTTAGATTCGCAGACTAGATTCAAAAACTCTTCTCTTGGAATTTTTTTGGCTCCTAAGGACTCTAAATGAGGAGTTGGAATTTGACAATCAATCATCTTAAAACCATTTGATTTAAGTCTTTGTACTAAATAATATAAAGCTACTTTTGAGGCATCATTTTTCTTTGAAAACATAGACTCGCCGCAAAATATATTACCTATGTTTATACCATACCCACCACCAACTAACTCTCCATTAAAATAAGCTTCAAAAGAGTGTGCAAATTTCATTTCATATAATTTTGTATATGCTTCAATTATTTCAGGTAAAATCCAAGTGCCATTTTGTCCTTCTCTATTTATTTTTGAACATTCAATCATTACTTGTTTAAAATTACTATCAAACTTAATCTCAAAAATATTTTTATCAATTGTTTTTTTTAAGGATTTTGATACTTTAAATTCATTTAAATTTAAAATCATACGTGGATTTGGACTCCACCATAAAATAGGATCAGTTTTATTATACCATGGAAAAATTCCATTTAAATATGCTTTAAGAAGTCTAGTTGTAGACAAATCCCCACCATAGGCTAAAATACCTTCATCACAGGCATATAAAGGATTTGGAAAAGAGTATGAATACTTATCTAAAGGTAATATATTCATAATATTTATATAAAGGGAAAAGTTCCCTTTATATTAAAGTGAAGATATAAATGCACCTAATGCATCAACTTCTTCATCACTTAAATTAGCTACTTGGCTTTTCATAACACCTTTCATTGGTCCACCATAAGATCCATCTTTGTAACCTTTTAGTGCCGCAACAGTTTTAGATGCTTCCCAACCTTTAATAACTTTTGATTTACCTAATGCAGCTTTTTCACCATTTTGACCATGACAGCCTGCACATTTTAAATATAAACCTTTTCCTTTTGCAGCATCAGCAGTACTATCTTTTGCTTCCGTTTTAGTAGCAACGATAGTATTAATACTTTCTTCAATCTTATCTTTTGTTTCAACTGCTTTTTCAGTCATTACTTTAGTAACTTCTTCTGTTTTTGCAACAACTTTTTCACTTACACTTTTTACAGCCTCTGTTCCAATTTCAGCAACTTTTTTTGATTCTTCAGCAATTTTAGTTGCAACAGTAGAAGTTGATTCTTTAACTTGATCAACTAGTTTTTCTTCTGGAGTTTTTGCCATTTCTACTTTTGGCTCAACTTTTTTTACTTCTTCAACTTTTGCTTCAACAACTGGTTTTGTTTCTGCAGCTTTTTTGTCTTCCCCACATCCAGTTAATAGTGCGATAGCTACAACTGAACTTAATAAAATTTTTTTCATCTAATACATCCTTGCGTAAAATAATTGCGAATTTTACTTTTTTTGACTTAAAAAGTAATTAAGTTATTATTTTAATATAAAAAAGTGAATTATTTGTGTTCTAATGGTTTGTATTCAAATACAAATTCATCTTTCACAAAATCAATTTTAACACTTCCACCTTTTTTAAGTTTACCGAATAAAATTTCATCAGTTAAAACATTTTTAATTTTATCTGAAATAACTCTACCAAGAGGTCTTGCACCCATAGCTTTATCATAACCTAGTATTGCCAATTCTTTTTTAGCTCTATTAGTAATACTAATACTGATTTTTTTACTTTCTAACTGTTTTTCTAAGTCTTCAACAAATTTACCTGCTACTTTTGTAACAACATCAATACTTAAAGAATCAAAACTAACCATAGCATCAAGTCTATTTCTAAACTCAGGAGCAAAAAATTTATTTACTGCTTTGTTTTCATTTAAAGAATCATCTTTAGCAAATCCCATTACATTTGCTTCACTTGCACCAAGATTAGATGTCATAACTAAAACTACATTTTGAAAATCTGCTTTATTACCACTATTGTCAGTAAGTTCCGCATTATCCATAACTTGAAGTAAAATTGACATTAAATCAGGATGAGCTTTTTCAATCTCATCAAGTAAAAGTACACAATGAGGATGTTTTCTAATAGCTTCTGTTAAAAGTCCACCATTTTCAAATCCAACATATCCAGCTGGTGCTCCAATAAGTCTTGAAATGGTATGAGCTTCCATATATTCACTCATATCAAATCTTTCAAAATGAATACCTAATTGATTTGATAACTCTTTTGCAACTTCTGTTTTACCAACACCAGTAGGTCCTGTAAAAAGAAAACTTCCAATAGGTTTTTTATCAATATTTAATCCAGCTTTATTTCTTTTTATTGATTGAACAATAGTAGAAATTGCTTCATCTTGTCCAAATACTCTTTTTTGCATATTCTTTTCAAGATTTTTTAGTAAAGAAATATCAGATCTAGTTGCAGATTTAGAAGGAATATGTGCCATTTTAGCAACTGTATCTTCAACATCTTTTTGTAAAATTTTTATATTCTTTTTATTTAATGTAGCATACTCTATTTTCTTTGAAGCTCCAACCTCATCAATAACATCAATTGCACTATCTGGTAAGAATCTATCTGTTATGTATTTTTTGCTAAGTTCAACTGCCATTTCAATAGAATTTTTATTATATTTAACTCCGTGAAACTCTTCATATTTAGACTTTAAACCTTCTAAAATAGTTACTGTATCTTCAATTGAAGGCTCATCTATATCTACTTTTGCAAATCTTCTACTTAGTGCTTTATCTTTAGAAAAATCATTTCTAAATTCAGAAAAAGTTGTAGCTCCTATACATCTAAGTTTACCATTTGCAAGCATTGGTTTTAAAATATTCGAAGCATCCATAGCGCTTCCACTGACACTTCCAGCTCCTACTATTGTGTGTATCTCATCTATAAATAAAATAGAATTTGGAATTTTAATTATCTCTTTTAAAAGTGCTTTTAATTTCTTTTCAAAATCCCCTCTATATTTTGTTCCTGCTAACATAGAGCCCATGTCTAAAGAGAATACTTTTGCTCCTTCTAAAAATTCAGGAACTCTTTTATTTGCAATTTCTAAAGCTAAACCTTCAGCAATTGCAGTTTTTCCAACACCAGGTTCACCCACTAAAATAGGATTATTTTTCTTTCTTCTACTTAAAATCTGAACTACTCTACTTATCTCTTTTTCTCTTCCAATAACAGGATCAATTTCACCTTTTAAAGCTAAAGAAACTAATTCAGTAGAATTCTTATCTAATACTTTTGTTTCTTTATTCTCATCATTATTTGTAGTTGCTTCATTTTCAAACTCATCTTCGTCATCTTCTTTATGCGAAATTTCTTCTAAAATATCAACTCTTTCAACTCCAGCTGATTTTAAAAGAAATGTTGCATAAGATTTTTCATCTTTTAAAATTGCTACAAACATATCTTCTACACTTGCATTGCCTCTTCCGCTAGTTTGCGTAGTTGCAACCATATTCTCAATTGTAGAAGTTAAAGTGACTGTTTCAATTGGCTCATCTTGAACATCTTCAGGATAAACAGGTGTATTTTCATCAATATGTTTTTTAATATCATTAAAAAGTTTATTTTGATCTAATCCTAAATCTACAAATAAGCTTTCAATAACTTCATCATGAATCAGCATTAAAAATATATGTTCAATTGTTAAATATTCATGTCTACTTTTTTTTGCATAATTTACAGCTTGTGCAAATATATTTCTTAATTCTTTACTTATCATCTATTCTTCTTCCATCATAGCTTTTAAAGGAAAGCCTTTTTCTCTTGCTAATGTTTTTACTTGTGTTACTTTTGTTGAGGCAATTTCATGAGTATAAATACCACATATTGCTTTTCCATTATTATGAATATTAAGCATTATTTGCGTCGCTTGGTCTACATTTTTTCTAAATACCTTTGTTAAGATGTCTATAACAAAATCCATTGTTGAATAATCATCATTCAATAAAAAAACTTTATATTTTTTTGGTTCAGATACCTCTAAATCACTATCTAACTCAATCTCTAATTCATTAGCCACTATATGCCTTTATAATTTATTATGTATATATTATAACAAAAAAGTACTAACATTAGTAAAAGATAATGTTTATTAAATAATTTAAAGATTTTTTTAGATTTAGATATAATACAAAATTAAAAAACTAAGAGATATTTATGAACAATACAAAGAATATATTTATAACTGCTACAAATACAGACATTGGCAAAACTTATGCAAGTGAACTTTTTTTAAAATATTATGCAAATAAAGGTTTAAAAGTTGGTTACTATAAACCTATTGAAACAGGCGTTATAGATTTACCAATTGATGGAAATAAAATGTTAAATCTAGTAAAAGAATTAAATCCAAATTTTGATGTTTCAATAAATGATGTTGTACCATATCAATTTGAACTTCCAGCTGCTCCATATGTAGCAAAAAAAGATTTGAAGATAGATATAAATTTAATCATTGAGAAAAAAAAATATTTAGAATCACTGTGTGATATATTAATTATTGAAGGTGCTGGAGGATTATTAGTTCCTATTGAAAAAGATTTTTTCATTATAGATTTAATCAAAAAACTTAAAACTAAGGCAATATTAATTTGTCCTTCTAGATTAGGTAGTATTAATGATTCTTTATTATCACAAGAAGCTTTAAAAAATAGAAAAATAGATTTTGATTGGTATATAAATTTATATGAAGACAAAGAAAGTTTTGAAGAAGTTACTTTACCTTTCTATAAAGATTATTTTAAAACAATAAATTTTTTAGATGATTTAAAAGACTAATTTAAAATATATTTTATATTTTATATTTTAAATTCTAATTCGATTTCTTTAGCTTTTACAATTCCCATCATTGTTAGATAATCATCTAAAACTAATTGTTCTTTTCTTAGCTCTTTTAAGTACTTTTTTCCCTCTTTTAATGTAAATACCTTGGTATTATCCATTTTTTTTATAACATCAGTTAAAGTTTCATCTTCTTCTTTTTTATAAATTGCAAGAACTAAAACTTTTTTATTTATATTCATACTTTCTATATCCATTCTTTAATCCTTTTATAATATATTGCAACAGCAAAAAATGCACATCCTATTATAATAGTTATTAGCTCTAAACTAATTAAATCAGCCATTATTCCAATAAAAAATGTTGTAATTACGTTTGATAACATAAATATCATATCATTATATGATATAACCCGTCCTAAATATTTTTGTTCAACTTTTTCTTGTAATAGAGCATAAGTATATGACCAAATCGTTGTAGTCATAAAACCTGTAAAAAAGACAGCTACTAAAGCAATATAAAAATTAAACTGTAATAGTCCCCAAGCAACAATTGCAATACCCTGAAAAAGCAATATATAAGTTAGCGTCTCTTTATTAACCTTATTTGTGATAAATAAAGGTCCTACCATCAAAGCAACCGCTCTAAAGGCATTTGTAATACCAATTGATAAAGGAACAGCAATAATATATTTATATTCATTTTTAGCTAAAAGTGTGACTAAAGTATCAAAAGCAGTAAGTCCAACAGAAGAGTGAAGTAAAATTAGATGTAAAACTATTTTATTGTTTTTCAGATAAATAAATCCATCTTTTATCATAGTTGATATTTTTTCTTTAGTATGAATAATATCAATTTTAAACTCTATATTTAAAAATAAAATTATTGCACTTAAGAAAAATAATGCATCAATCATAATTGCAGTTTTAATTCCAAATGAGTTAACTACTATCCCACCTACTCCCATTCCTGCTGCATATGTAAAAGACCAAATAATAGAATGGATTTCATTTGCTTTTTGTAATACTTTTCCTGATACAAGTTTAGGAAGAAGTGACATTTCAGTTGAAAAAAACATCGAAGCACTACCCATTCTAATAAAAATAAAAATCATCAATAACCAAAGTTCACTTTTATCGTCTATTGTTAAAAAAAGTAAAGTCATAATCAATTCAGTTGTAAGAAGAGTTAACATTAATGATTTAATCTTAAATCTATCTATAATAGCACCTGAAAGTGGTGCAATAACAATTGCAGGGATAAGATGCATAGCTACAACAACAGAAATGGCAAAGGAAGAAGAACCAAAATTTACTAGCATAGTATATATTGCAACATTTGAAAACCATGCCCCAAAATATGCAATAAATTGTAATAAAGAGAGTTGTCTTATTACAGGATATTTAGTTAATAATTCACGATAATTCAATAGAAACTAAAACCTCTTGAAAAATTGCAGAGAAAGCTTCTTCATCACTTTTATGAGGAGTAACATAGTTTGCATATTTGTTTCCAGCATACGCAACAACACAATCATTTTTTATATCTTCACTAAGTTTTACAATAAAATTTGCTTTTCCATGAATTGAACTTACAGTAACGCTGTCTGCATCTTTAAAATCACAACTTGGGTTCATATATAAATAATCATTTTCTTTAAACTGAGAGTTTAAAGAATCTTTTCTCTTTGAAGTTAAAAAATAGTATTGATTTTCTTCTTTTTCTTCATATAAGTTTTCAACTTCTAACTCTTCTAAAAATTCAAAACTATCTAAAAAAGAATAGTCTTCTCTTTTTTTATTAAGGTAATAATTTATAGCTTCATCTTCTGAAACTAATCCAGTAAAGCCAAATCTATCAAACATATATTTTGTAAACTCATATTCAGAAATACTATTATTTTGTTTTTCTTCAATTGCCTCTGAAACTGCTATATATTCATGTCCATAAGATATTCTAACATCTCTTTTTGCTTTAAAATTAGAAGATGGAATAATAATATCAGCATATTCACAAGTATCATTAAAAGTTGTTCCAAAGTAAATTACAAAACTCTTTTTTAATCCATCAATTAACTTTTGAGTATTTGGAGAACTTACAACTGGATTTGCACCTTGAATAAATACTAACTCATATAAAGCAAAATCTACTTCTGGTAAATCAACTTTTTTCTTTGGCTTTGAAATAAATGGAGACTCATAACCATATCCAGAATCAGATAAATACCAAACTCCACCTTTATCTTTATTATGTAAACCAATATATGCAGCAAAAGAATCAATTGCACGCATTATATTTACTCCTTCATAATATTTTTGTACACCAAGGCCTAACATTAAAGATACTGATTTACCTTTTATTAGTTCAAAAAGTTTAGTTGCGTCGCTTAAAGATATTCCTGTTGTTTTTTCATATGATACTAAAGGTCTTGATTTAGCTAAATCAAAAAACCAGTCAGCACCTTCACCATACTCTTCAATAAACTCTTCATCTTCCATATCTTCCATATATGCAAATCTTGTAAGAAGAAGTGCTAATTCATGGTCAGTTTTTGGATTGATTTGTAAATGAAGCTCACTTTTTTTAGCAATTGGAGTAGATATTGGATCAATAGTAATAAAAGTTTTATCTTTTACTAAATTATACATATGTGGAGAAGTTACTGAAAAATTTCTACCCCATACAATAATTACATCAGAATCAATAAGTTTAGCAATTGGAGGATTTACACATTTTCCACGTCCAAGGGCTAAACCTTCTTCCCCTGCACCTTCACATAAACTCCCTCTTGTAAAAACTGAACCATATTCTGAAAAAAAGCTTTTAGGTGAACTTTGCATAACTCCAAGGTTTCCAGACCCTTTATAATAAAGTGTTTTTGAAGCATCTGTATCTTTTAATTTTTGAACTAAAACTTCAAGAGCATTATTCAAAGTAGCTTTCTCTTTGTTAATATAAGCATTTTCTAAATAATTTTCTTTTAATAAACTCGCAAAATTCAAACAAAGTTTTGATTTTGTAGTTGGATGATTTTCATTACCTTTTATTTTATCATCATTTAAAACTGCTTCACAGGCATCAAAACAGTCTAATGGACAAGCTACAGTATTATTTAAATTCAATTTTAACTAACCTTGAAAATGTTTTTGGATTTTTAATTATAATCTCTGCTTTATAAGAAGATATATGTTTTGAATCAGCTACATTATAAATTTTATCTATTTTTAAATCTGTTTTTTCATCATTTAAATATATTGTTTTATCTTTAACTTTTTCAACATCAGATATTGGAATAAAAATTTCTAGTTTTCCTTTACTTAAATCCTTTGATTCATAAAGGAGTGTTCCAGGGTTTACATAATCACCCTTTTTAACTGCTATATTAAAAATATAGTTACTCTTCTCAACTAGTTTTTTATTTTTTATACTATCTTTTAAGTTAGCTATTTTTACTAAAATATCTGCTTTTGTAGTTTCAAAAGTAATTACTTTTAATTTTTGATTATCTTTTTCAAAACCTGATTTTGAAGATACTTTTAAAAGTCTAGCATAATTTTTATCTTCTATTTTCATCATATTGTTAATAGCTTTTAATTTATTATTTGATTGTTGTAAATCAATTCTATCCACATATGAATCTATTTCTATAATTTTTGAATTATTAGCTTTATAACCTTCTATTTTATCATTTGTATAGATTACTTTACCATTTACTGAAGATTTAACCATATAACTATTAATAGGTTCTAATTTTGCATAAAACTCATAAGCAAAACTTGAACTCAAAAAAACTAACACTACTAATAAATATCTCATAATAACCTCTTAAATTTTTATCTCTTTTAAAACTTCAATAATCTCTTTCTTTAAAATTTTAAAATCTTTTTCACTTTCACATTGATATATTAATTCATCTAAAATAGTATTTGATTTTATATAAGGAATTAATAACTTCATTAATTCTTGTTTAGTACTTGTTTTCTTAACAAGTTTTATTAAAGGAATATCATCATTTCTTTTTTTAGATTTCAAAATCTTAACATAAGAATATAAACCAATTATTAATAATGTAACTATTATTCCTAAGATAAAAAAAGTAAGTTTTTCTTGAAAACTACTCTCTTTTTTTATAATAACTTCTTTTTTTGTTTCAATTTCTTTTTCAGCTTTTTCTAAAACTACTTTTTTCTCTTTAAAATCTTCTACTTCTATTTTATAAGATTTAGTTTTTTTCTCAACTATTTTCTTGTCTTTTTTATTAAAATATTTAAAACTTATACTAGGTATCTCTATTGACTTGTTTGGAACAATAGAATAAACTTTTGAATAAGTTCCTTCATAACCTTTTGAAGAATATTTAGTTTTTATCTCTGGCTTATTATCATAGATTGTTGCTTCATCAATATTTAATTTTATATCTTGAATATCATCAAAATTCCCAACTCCATTAATATCAACTTTAAAAGATATAGATTCACCTTGTTTAACTTTTGTTTTGTTTATATTAGTTTCAATATCAAATTCACCAATTAAATTTATATCTTTTGGTAACTCTTTAACATTTAACTTTAATTCATTTGAATAAACTTTTACTACTTTTGGAATTGCACTAAAAAATCCAAAAGTATTAGAAGAAGAGTTTGTATCAACTAATTGAACATCAACTCTTAAAGAATCAATAGTTAACTCTCCACTTTTTTGAGGGAAAAGCAAGAACTCTAGTTCTTGAACTATAAAGCCATTTTCTTCATAACGTCTATTACCATTTGTAATCTTTTTATACCAAAAGTTTTCAAAATGAGGTTGCTCAAAACCTAAATTGGTAATTTGAAGGCCTCTTCTATATTTAAATACTAGTTTTACTAATAAATCTTCACCAACATATAAAGATGTCTTTGAAGGCTTTAAACTTAAATCAAATTTTGAAGAAGTTGTTTTCGTAACTTTTTGTACAGTAACTCTTTTCTCATTTGATTTAACTTCTTTTCCATTTATCATAAATGTAAAACTAGGAATAGTAAAATCATCAGTAGGAGCTATTTTATAAGTTTTACTATACTTCTCATCATAATTACCATTGATAATTTGTAATGACCTTGAAGTACCCAAATCTTCAACCAAATATCTATCTATCTTTTCAATTTTTGGAAAATCAATTGAACTACCTATTGCCTCATATTTAAATATATAAGATTCTCCTTTTACAAAAGAATCTGGTGCTTGCATATTAAGATCTGCAAATAAATAAATATTAAAAAAAATACATATAAATAAAAATCTAACTTGTTTCATTAAAACTCTAACGTACCTTCAATTGCAAAATTTGCTTTTGAATCTAATTCTGCATGGGATAATACCGCAACCTGTAATCCAAACTTTTCATAGATTTCTGAAACTCTTTTTCTAAGTAATGGATCAACAACCATTGCAACTTTACTAAAACCTTTCGCTTCTACTTGCTCTAACAACTCTTTTGTTTTTGTAACTAAGTTATTGATTTCTGCAATAGAAAGCATAAGCTGTGAGACTCCATGTTGTTCTTGAAGTTTACCTATAAATTGTTGCTCAATTTCTGGTTTCATAGTAATAATATGTAAAGTGCCATCAGTATCTTTAAACCTATCAGTTATAAGTCTAAATAATTTACTTCTAACATGTTCAAGCAATATATCAGGTGCTTTTGTAAACTCTGCAATATCTGCAATTGCTTCAACAATTGTCAACATATCAACAATTGGTATTTTTTCATGAAGTAAATCTTTACATACTTTTAATAATGCCCCATAAGATGTAACTTTCATAGCTTCATCTACTACAATAGGGAAATCTTTTTTAAGACTATCAACAATATCAACAATATCTTGTCTAGTAATAATATCTTCAGCATGCTTTTTTATTACTTCAGAGATATGTGTAGAAATAATTGTAGGAGCATCTACAACAGTGAAACCTTTCATTAAAGCATCTTCTTTTTGTTCTTCATCAATCCAAGTTGCAGGAAGACTAAATACAGGTTCTTTTACATGAAGACCTTTTAGCTTCTCATTTCCTACACCACCCATTGCAAGCAGTTTATTTATTTCTACTCTACCTTTTACTAATGGAATTCTTTTTAAATAAAACTCATATTCATTTGGTGAAAGGCTTGTATTATCTGAAATTCTAATTTGAGGGATTACAAAACCAAGCTCCGTAGCTATTGTTTTTCTTATAGCTTTAATTTTATCTAAAAGTTCAGAATCACCTTGAACAAGCTGAAGAAGCCTAATTCCAAGTTTAAGTTCAAGAACTTCAAGTTTCATAATATTCTCCATAACTTGTTTTTCATCTGGAGCAGCAGCTTGTTTTTTCTTATCTTTCAATGTATCTATACTATCACTTGGATCAATAGCAGATTTTTGGATTTCTGGTTTAAGAAATCTAGTAACAGCATTATCTCTATTCTCTTCAACCATATAAACTGCATAACCAATTGCAACTAAAAATACTCCCATAATCATTAAAATACCTGTAGGAAAACCTGGAACTAATCCAAATAAAACTAAACCTAATCCCACTAAAATAAGAGACTTTGAATCTTTTACTAATTGTGCAACTGCATTATTTGCAAACTTCTCTTCATCCATATTTGAACGTGTAATAATAATAGCAGTAGCAGTTGATAATATAAGTGCTGGTATTTGAGCAACAAGTCCATCACCAATTGTTAAAATTGTATAAATTTCACCACTTTGGGCAACTGTCATATCATGTTGAAATAATCCAATTAAAAGTCCACCAACTAAATTTACAAGGGTTATAATAATACCAGCAACAGCATCACCTTTTACAAACTTAGATGATCCATCCATTGCACCATAAAAGTTTGCTTCAGATATTAATTCTTTTCTTCTTACTTGAGCTTCTTTATCATCAATAAATCCAGCATTTAAATCAGCATCAATAGCCATTTGTTTACCAGGCATAGAATCAAGTGTAAATCTTGCCGTAACCTCAGCAACCCTTGTAGCACCCTTTGTAACAACCATAAAATTAATAAGTACAAGAATAATAAATACAATAATACCAATTACCATATTTCCACCAACAACAAAATCTCCAAAAGCAGAAATTATAGAACTTACAGCATCTGGACCATTATGTCCTTCACTTAAAATAGACCGTGTTGTTGCAATATTTAAGGATAGTCTAAATAGTGCTAATACAAGAATTATTGTAGGGAAAGTTGTTAAATCTGCTGGTTTTTGAATATATAAAGATATTAATAAAATAAGTAAAGATAAAGACAAAGATATAATCAAAAAGAAATCTAGGGCACCCTTTGGTAAAGGAATAATAAT
>NZ_BDIR01000008.1 GCF_001895145.1 Arcobacter sp. LA11
AAGAGGAAAAAATAAGAGAATATACAAAAGCAGAAATTGAGCTGAATTCGTATATTAGAAAAAATTTCCCTGAGTGGGAATGTAAAGAAATTTTAGGATGAAGTATACTTTCTGGAATCAATATAGTTTTATATCATATGATTTAATTCTTAAATTAGATATTAGATTACAAAATGTAGTTAGTACATTAGAAAGATTTTTTAAAAATACAACAACTTCTGAATTAACAGATGAAAAAATAGAGTTTTATTTAGCTGGTTCATGTATTAAATCTGATACTTTTAGAGATATTGATATTTTCTTTTTGACAAAAGATAAATTTAATGAGATAAATCAATCTATTGATAAAAAATATTTTATGTATGAAAATAATTCGTCTTCATATATTTATGATAACGAGATTATTCAAATTGTTTACAGAGAAAGATTTTTAAATAAAAACTTGTCATTTGTTGTAGATGTCTTTGATTTTCATTCAACTAAGATAGGATTTAAATGTGTATTAGATAGAAATTTTTTTGATATAAAGATTATAGAGTCAGATATAAGAGAGGAGTTTATTAAATATTTACATACAAGCGTTAATAAACTTGTTAATGTTAATATTAATCCCTTTGTATCATTACAACGAGCAATACATTTTTTAAAAAGAGGAGATGATGTTCCTTTTAGTGTATTTTTAAATATAATTTTAAAAATATCTCAAATAGATGAAAATGATAATATTGAAAAATATTTTGATAGATTACAAGGTGATAATGAAGAGCTTCATGAGATTAGAAAATCAATAAAAAACTATATGACTAAAAAAAGGAATTTAAGTGTATAGAGATACAAATACAAGATCTATCGTAAAAGGTATTAGTTGGAGATTTATGGCAACAACAACAACTATTTTAATTGTTTATGTATTCTTTGGAAGACTTGATTTAGCTATTGCTGCAGGACTTTTAGAAACAGTTTTAAAAGTAGGGTTTTATTGGGCACATGAAAGAGCATGGTTTAAAATTAAATGGGGAAGACAAAAAATTGAACCTTTTAATTTATGGTTTACAGGACTTCCTTTATCTGGTAAGACAACAATTGCAGATTCTGTTTTTATAGAGTTGAAAAAGATTGATATACCAATAGAGAGACTTGATTCAAAAGATGTTAGAGACTTAATACCTAATGTAGGGTTTACAAGAGAAGATAGAAATAGACATATGCATAGAATAGGACATCTTATTAAGACTTTACAAAATAATTCTGTTTCAACAGTTGCTTCATTTGTATCACCGTATAAAGAATCAAGAAAAGCAATTAGAAAAATGGTTCAAAATAATATAGTTGTTTATATAAAAGCTGATATTGAAACATGTAAGCAAAGAGATACTCAAGGGAAGTATGAAAAAGCCTTAAAAGGTGAGTATCAGAACTTCACAGGGGTAAATGATATTTATGAAGAACCGCAACATGCTGAGATTATAATTGATACTGATAACACATCTGTTGAAGATGCTACTCAGCAAATTGTAAAATTTATTAAAAAAAAATATATCAAATAGAGTAGTATATGGAGAAAAAGTTGAAAAAAGTTTTACTAGTTTTTGGTACAAGACCTGAAGCCATTAAGATGGCTCCTCTTGTAAAAGCTTTCGAAGCAGAACAAACTTTGGAGTCTAAAGTTTGTGTAACTGCACAACATAGAGAGATGCTTGACCAAGTTTTAGATATCTTTGATATATCTCCAGATTTTGATTTAAATTTAATGAAACCTGGACAAGATTTATATGATATTACATCAAATGTGTTAATAGGCTTAAAAAATGTTTTTCAAGAGTATAAACCAGATATTGTTTTAGTTCATGGTGATACAACAACTACAAGTGCTAGTAGTTTAGCTGCATTTTACGAAAAAATAAAAGTTGCACATGTTGAAGCAGGACTTAGAACTGGAAATATATATTCACCTTGGCCAGAGGAAGCAAATAGGCAAATTACTGGGGTATTGGCAAATTATCATTTTGCTCCAACGGAAACATCAAAAGATAATCTTTTAAAAGAAAATAAAGATAAAAACAGTATACAAGTAACGGGAAATACTGTTATTGATGCTCTATTTTTAGCATTAGAAAAAATAGAAACAAATGAAGAATTGAAAAATAAAATTATTAGTAGTTTAAATAATGAATATAAATTAGTAGAAGATAAAAAGCTTATATTAGTTACTGGACATAGAAGAGAAAATTTTGGAGAAGGATTTATTAACATATGTGAATCTTTAAAAATAATTGCAAATAGCAATTCCCATGTTGATATTGTTTATCCAGTTCACTTAAATCCTAATGTTCAGAAACCAGTAAAAGAGATTTTATCAGACACTCCTAATGTTTATTTAATAGAGCCTTTACAGTATGAAAGTTTTATATATTTGATGAATAAATCATATTTTATTATTACTGACTCAGGGGGTGTTCAAGAGGAAGCTCCATCTTTAGGAAAACCTGTTTTAGTAATGCGAAATACAACTGAAAGACCTGAAGCTGTATTATCTGGAACAGTAAAACTTGTTGGTACTGATAAAGATAGAATAGTTTCAGAAGCTCAATTACTTTTAAAGAATGATGAAGAATATAAAAAAATGAGTATGGCACATAATCCATATGGAGATGGTAAATCATGCGAAAAAATAGTTAATTTTATTAAGGGAAAAATAAATGAATAAAAAAGTTTGTGTAGTAGGATTAGGATATATCGGTTTACCCACTGCAGCTTTATTAGCAAATAGAGGTTATGAAATTCATGGAGTTGATGTAGTTGAATCAACTGTAGAGACTATTAATGAAGGAAATATTCATATAGTAGAACCAGACTTAGATACTTTTGTAAGAGCAGCAGTTAATAGTGGAATGCTTAAAGCATCGTTACAACCTGATTATGCTGATATTTTTATAATAGCGGTTCCTACTCCTTTTCATGATGGGTTTGTACCTAATGTTGATTATGTAGTTAGTGCAACAAAAGCAATATCATCATATGTAAAAGACGGCAATATTGTAATTTTAGAGTCTACTTCTCCTGTAGGTACAACAGAATTAGTTGAATCTACATTAAAAGAAGAAGGTATTGATACTTCGTCTTTATTTATTTCTCATTGTCCTGAGAGAGTACTTCCTGGATATATAATGAGAGAATTAGTCGAAAATGATAGAATTGTTGGTGGAATTACAGAAGAGGCAACTAAAAAAACTGTAGAGTTCTATCAAACATTTGTTCAGGGAGAAGTACTTTCTACTGATGCTAGAACCGCAGAAATGGCTAAATTAACAGAGAACTCTTTTAGAGATACAAATATTGCATTTGCAAATGAATTATCAATTTTATGCGATAAGTTTAATATAGATGTTTGGGAATTAATCTCTTTAGCTAATAGACATCCTAGAGTTAATGTATTACAACCTGGTGCAGGAGTAGGTGGTCATTGTATTGCAGTAGATCCATGGTTTATTGTTCATGCCGGGGGAGATGATGCCAAAATCATAAAAACTGCGAGAGAAATAAATACATATAAAACTGAGTGGTCAATTGAAAAAATTAAAAATGCAGCCTTGACTTTTGAAAATGAAAATGGAAAAAAAGCTACTGTAGCATGTATGGGATTAGCCTTTAAACCTGATATAGATGATTTAAGAGAGTCTCCAGCATTATACATAACTAAAACTTTAAAAGATGAAAATTTCAATGTTCTTGCAGTTGAACCAAATATTAAAGATCATGATGATTTTGAGATAGTTGCATATGATGAAGCTAGTGAAAAGGCTGATATTATAGTTTATTTAGTTGCTCATAAAGAGTTTAAAGGATTAAAAAACTTAGATAAAAAAGTTATAGATTTTTGTGGAATATTAAAATAGGAGATATGTATGAAAATTAATTTTATAGATTTACAAAGCCAATATAAAAAATATAAAGATGAAATTGATAAAGAAATTAAAGAAGTACTAGATACTTCAGGTTATATAATGGGACCAAAATTAAGTGAACTTGAGAAGAACTTGTCTGAGTTTACTGGTTCGAAAAATGCAATTGCTTGTAGTAGTGGTACTGATGCATTAGTTTTGGCTCTAATGTCAATTGGTATTAAACCAGGTGATGAAATTATTACAACTCCTTTTACTTTTATTGCAACAGCAGAAACAATCGCATTTTTAAAAGCAAAACCTGTATTTGTTGATATAGATGAAAAAACTTATAATATAGATACAAGTTTAATTGAAGAAAAAATTACATTAAAAACAAAAGCAATTATGCCAGTATCTATCTTTGGACAAATGTCTGATATGCATAAAATAAACGAAATTGCTGAAAAAAATAATTTGGTTGTAATTGAAGATGGAGCACAAAGTTTTGGTGCTAAAAACAATGGATTAAATTCTTGCAATGCTTCAACTATAGGAACAACTTCCTTTTTCCCGGCGAAACCTTTAGGTTGTTATGGGGATGGTGGAGCAGTTTTCACAAACGACGATCAGATTGCAGAAAAAATGAGAGTTATTTTAAATCATGGTCAAACAAAAAGATATGTACATAGTGAAGTTGGAATTAATGGTAGACTTGATGCAATTCAGGCTGGTGTATTGAATGTAAAATTAAAATATTATGATGAAGAGATAGAGAGAAGACAAGAGATAGCTAAATATTATAATGACAATCTTAAAAATGTAATTATACCTTTTGTCGATAACAATAACTTATCAGTTTGGGCACAATATTGTATTAGAGTAGAGAACAGAGAAGAGATGTTACAAAAATGTTCTGACAAAGGTGTCCCAATAGGTGTTTATTACCCAATTCCATTGCATTTACAAGAGGTTTTTGAGTATTTAGGTTATAAAGAAGGTGATTTCCCTGTAACAGAAAAAATTTCACTTGATATTATGGCTTTACCAATGTCTGCATTTTTAACAAAAGAAGAACAAGATTATATTATTGAGGTGATAAATGAATAACATTTTTATACATGAAACTGCAAATGTTTCTGAAATGGCTTTAATTGGAGAAAATACTAAAATTTGGATTAATTCACAAATTAGAGAAAAATCTTCAATTGGTGATAACTGTATAATATCTAAAGATACATATATTGATACTCAGGTTAGCATTGGTAATAATTGTAAAATACAAAATAGTGTATCAGTTTATCAAGGAGTGACAATTGAGGATGATGTTTTTGTAGGTCCAAATGCATGCTTTACAAATGACAAAGTTCCAAGAGCATTTGACCCTGAATGGAAAATTACTCCAACTTTAATTAAAAAAGGTGCAAGTATTGGTGCTAATGCTACAGTTATTTGTGGTATAACAATTGGTGAATATGCAATGGTTGCAGCAGGAAGTGTAGTAACAAAAGATGTAGCACCTTATAGTTTAGTAATGGGAAATCCAGCTAAACATTATAGTTTTGTAGATAAAATGGGAAATAAATTAGAAGGTAATCCAAATGAGTAATGTTGTAAAAATTGGTTTATTAGGTGTTGGAAAGATGGGACAAAACCATCTCAGAAATCTTGCAATGTTGAAGCAAGTTGAAATAGGGTTTATATATGACTTTGATAAAGATTTATGTGAACAACTATCAACGCAGTATAATGTTCCTGTATCAGAGAATTTAGAAAAAGATCTTCAAACTATTGATGGTGTTGTAATTGTAACACCAACTTTCACACATGCTGATTATATTAAGCAAGTATCAAAATATGTTAAAAATATTTTTGTTGAAAAACCTTTAACAGATACACTTGAGTCAAGTATTGAAATAGTAAAACTTGCAAAAGAAAATAATTTAAACATTCAAGTTGGATTTATTGAAAGATATAATTCTGCTGTAGTTGCACTTGAAAAGGTAATTAGAAATAGTAGCCACATTATTAATATAGATTTTTCAAGGACAAATAAAGTTAGTAGTAGAATTACTGATGTTGATGTTGTAATTGATTTAATGATTCATGATTTAGATTTAGCATTACATATTAATGGAAAGCCTAAGAAAATTGAAGCACATGGATATATAAATGATAATATGATTGAATATGCAAGAGCAATCATTACACATGAGAATGGTTCTTTTTCAAATGTGGTCGCTAGTAGAATTACGGAGAAAAGAATTAGACATATTAGTGCTACTTGTGATGATATGTATATTGATTGTAATCTTTTAAGTAAAGAAGTATTTGTTAATAAACAAACCATTGAACAGTATTTAGAAAATGTATCTATTTCTTCAAAAGAAGAAACTATTGACGTTAGACCACAAGAGGGTTTACTTCTTGAACTTGTTGATTTTGTTAAATTATGTAATGGTGAATCAGTAAATGTACCTAATGAAGATGATGGATTACTTGCAATGGAAGTAGCAAATGAAATTCAAAAGCAGATAATGGAAGCAAAATAATATGAGATCAGAAATAAAAAATAGTAGTATTCTTGTTACAGGTGGAGCAGGTTTTATTGGAAGTCATTTAGTTGATAGACTAATTAATGAAGGTGCTAAAGAAGTAATTGTAGTTGATAATCTTTTTGTTGGTAGTGAAGATAATTTAAAAGATGCAATTTCAAAAGGTGCAATTTTATATAAAGACGATATTGAAATAAGCTCATCTTTAGATTATGTCTTTGAAAGACATAATATTGATATTGTATTTAACTGTGCTACAAAGGCACTAAACTACTCTTTTGTTAATCCTAAAAATGCTTTTGATACAAATGTAAACGGTGTTTTAAATATTTTAGAACATCAAAGAAAAGGTCATTTTAAAACATTAGTACATTTTTCTACATCTGAAGTTTATGGATCTGCTGTTTATGAGCCAATGGATGAAGAACATCCAATTAAACCAACTACAACATATGCTGCAGGAAAAGCAGCTGCAGATATAGCAGTTCATAGCTGGGTAAATATGTTTGATCTAGATGTCTTTATCGTAAGGCCTTTTAACAATTATGGACCAAGGCAAAATTATAAAGGTTATCTAGCGGGTATTATACCTATTACTGCATTTAGAATTATCAATAATATTAATCCAGAGATTCACGGAACTGGATTACAAAGTAGAGATTTTATTTATGTTCTTGATACAGTTGATGCTATTATTAAACTTTATCCATTAATGAAGAAGGCTGACAGTATAAATATTTCAACTGATGGTCAAATTTCTATGAAAGATGTAATTCATAAAATAGTTAATATTATGGAATATAAGGGAGAAGTTTTACAGAAACCTGCACGTGGTGCTGATGTAGAGTGTCATAATGCAAGTAATGAAAAAATTAAATCTATGATTGATTATCAATTAACACCATTTGACGAAGGTTTAGAAAAAACAATTCAATGGTATAAGGAAAACATTAAATGATAAAATTAATAAAGCCTTATATTAGTTTTGATGAAGTACAAAATGAATTTAAAGATATATTTGATAGTGGTTGGTTTACAAAAGGTAAATATGTTGAAGTTTTTAGAAATGAAATAAAAAAATATACGGGTGCAAAACATGCATATTTAACTACTTCAGCAACAACGGCATTAACTATGGCTCTTAAAGCATTAGATATAAAAAATGGTGATGAAGTAATTGTGTCAGACTTTTCATTTCCAGCAACTGCTAATGTTGTTGAAGATTTAGGTGCTATACCTGTTTTTGCAGATGTTTCATTAAAAACTTATAATATGCTTCCGTTTGAACTTGAGAATAAAATAACTTCAAAAACAAAAGCTGTAATTTATGTAGATGCTTTAGGAAATCCAGGCGGAGTTACGGAAATTAAAGATCTTTGTGAAAAGTATAATTTACCTCTAATTGAGGATGCTGCATGTTCAATTGGAAGTTCTGAAAATGGTATAAAGTGTGGTAACATAGCAGATATTACTTGTTTTAGTTTTCATCCTAGGAAATTGTTGACTACTGGAGAAGGTGGAGCAGTTACTTTTAATAATGAATCTTTTGTTGAGTTTTTTGAAGTAAAATTAAATCATGGGGCTAAAGTTGAGAATGGAAAGTTTGATTTTGTTGATTATGGGTATAACTATAGACTTCCAGAATTGCAAGCAGTAATGGGAATTAAACAATTTCAAAAAATTGACTCTATTGTTGATTCAAGAAATAAAATTAGAGATGAATATGTTAATAAATTATCAGAAATTGGATTCAAAATTCAAGTTATTAATAGTAATGTAGTTCACAATGTACAGTCTTTAGTTTTTATTGTCCCTGAAAATGTAAATAGGGATGATTTAGTGAAGTATTTAAGAGAAAATGGAATTGAAGGTACGATAGGTACATATTGTTTAAGTGGTACATCTTATTATAAAAATAAGTATAATAGTGTACAAAGTAATGCCATGTATTTAGAAAATAACACTATTACACTACCTTGTTATGATGATGTGGATGTTAATTTTATTTCAGATAAAATAAAATCTTATGGAGAATAAAATGATAGATTTTGAAAAAGTAAGTTTAGATTTTATGATTATTGGTGCTGCTAGATGTGGTACAAGTTCATTAGTAAAATATTTAAACGAGTATGAGGATGTTTTTATTCCTGTAAATGTAGAACCAAATTTTTTTTTTAAAGAAGATGAATATGAAAAAGGTTTAGAATATTATTGCAATAAGTATTTTTCTGACGCTAATAAAAAAGTAATTGGAGAAAAGTCTTCTTCATACTTGTATGGTGGAGAAAAAACTGCTAAAAGAATTAAAAGTGAATTCCCTGACGTTAAATTAGTTATACTTTTGAGAAATCCAATAAGTAGAGTTTTTTCTAATTATATGTTTACTGTTAAAAATGGGATTGAAGTTTTAGATTTTAATTATGTTATTAAAAATGAAAAAGAAAGAACTAAGCACTACATAGATAAGTGGGTTAATATAAAACCTTATAATTATATTGGCCGTTCAGAATATTTTAGTCAAATGAAAGCATATTTGGATAATTTTGATTTAAATAATATTCATATTGTTGTTTTTGAAGAGTTAATTAGTTCTCCAAGAGAAAGTTTGTCTCAATTATCTGAATTCTTGGGAATAGAGTATAATGATAAAATAGAGTTTATGAAAACAAATTTTACCGATAATAGTATTACCATTGACGAAGATTCATACAACTATTTGTATGATGAATTGATTGGTGATGTTAATAAACTGTCTAACTTAATTGGAAAAGATTTAGCAAAAATATGGAATTTATAATTCAAATATAAATTCTATTAATTGTTTTAGAAATGTGTTTGAAGTTATATTTAATTTAAAACTTTTTTTAGAGTTTGCCTAATAGACTTCGAAAATAATAAAGAGATATAAAAATAAAAAACTAGGAGTAATTTTTGAAAACTGATTTACAAGTTTGTTCAAGATGTATTTATGATGAAAGAGTAGCTTATATAAAGTTTGATGAAAATGGTGTATGTAATTATTGTCATCAAATTGATGATTTACTAAAAGAGTATGGAACTGCAACACCTAAAGGTGAAGAAAAATTCAAAGAGATTATTGAAGAAATTAAGAAAAATGGTAAAAACAAACAGTATGATTGTATTATTGGTGTAAGTGGGGGTACAGATTCCTCTTATATGCTTTATCTAGCAAAAAAATGGGGATTAAGACCATTAGCTGTTCATTATGATAATACATGGAATAGTTCAATTGCAACAGAAAATATTAAAAAAGTTTTAAATGCTTTAGATATTGATTTATATACTCATGTTTTAGATAATGAAGAGTCAAATGATATCGCAAGATCATTTTTTTATGCTGATATTTCAGAAATTGAAGCTCCAACAGATTTAGCATTAGCAGAAACTATGTATAGAGCAGCATGGAAGTATAAAGTTAAGTATGTAATAGAAGGACATTCCTTTATGACTGAGGGAATTACTCCTGTAGGAAGAAACTATACTGATGGTAAATATATTAAATCAATTCATAAAATGTTTGGTAGAGTGCCAATGAAAACATATCCTTTAATGACATTTTCTAGATTTCTATTTTGGACTGCTTTTGCAGGAATTAAAAAAATTAGACCTTTTTGGTATATTAATTATAATAAAGAAGATGCAAAAGAATTTTTGATGAAAGAGTATAATTGGAAATATTATGGAGGCCATCATTTAGAAAATAGATTAACTGCATTTAGACATTCTGTATATACTCCACAGAAATTTAATACTGACATGCGAAACAATACACTATCTGCTCTTGCAAGAATTGGGAAAATTTCTAGAGAGGAAGCTTGGGAAGAGTATAGCAAACCACCATTGATAGAAAAAGATTTAGTTAAATATTTTAAGAAAAGATTACAACTATCTGATGAAGAGTATGATAAAGTAATGAGTAGACCACCAAAATCATGGAAAGAATATCCAACTTATAAAAAAAGATTTGAGTTACTAAGACCATTATTTAAAGTTTTAGCTAAGGCTAATTTAGTACCTATGAGTTTTTATTTAAAATATTGTTTTCCAATGAAAGAAGACAATGAATGATAACAATTGTTGATTATGGATTAGGAAATTTAGGTTCTATCAAAAATATGTTTAAATATTTAGGAATAGAATCTGAAATAGAGAGCGATGTTAATAAAATTAAAAATGCCTCTAAGCTTCTTCTCCCTGGTGTTGGTGCATTTGATGCAGCTATGGAAAAAATAAATCAGAATGGATTAAAAGAAATTTTAGATGAAAAAGCATTAAAAGAGCAGATACCTATTTTAGGTATCTGCTTAGGTATGCAACTATTAACTAATTCAAGTGAAGAAGGATCATTGTCTGGATTAGGTTGGATATCTGCTAAAACTTTATCATTTAAAAATAATATAAATAAAGAGTATAGAGTTCCACATATGGGATGGAATATTGTAGAAAAATCTAATGAAAGCAAATTATCAGAAGATTTTGAAGACTTTGATGAGGTTAGATTTTATTTTGTACACTCTTATTTTGTAAAAGTTGAAGAAGAAAAAAACTCTATGTTAAAAACACACTATGGATTAGAGTTTGATAGTGCAATACAAAAAGATAATATCTATGGTGCACAATTTCATCCGGAAAAAAGTCATAAGTTTGGAATGAAATTATTTGAAAACTTTGCAAGGATATAATAATGTTAAGAACTAGAGTAATACCATGTTTACTTTTAAAAGATAAAAGCCTTGTTAAAACTGTGAAATTTAAAGAGTATAACTATATTGGTGATGCAGTTAATACAGTTAGAATATTTAATGAATTAGAAGTTGATGAATTAATGTTTTTAGATATATTTGCTTCTAAAGAGAATAGAAAAATTAATTTTAAAATTTTACAGAATATTGCTAATGAATGTTTCATGCCTTTATCTTATGGAGGAAATATAAGTAGCTTAGATGATGCAAAAAGAGTTTTTGAAATTGGATTTGAAAAAGTAGTTATTAATTCAAATGCATATAAAAACCTTAAATTAATAGAAGAGATATCTAATTACTTTGGTGTACAAAGTGTTGTTGGTTCAATAGATATAAAAAAGACTTTTTTTGGTGGTGATAATATATATTCTCATCATGGAAAGAAAAAACAAAAAAACGATATTGTTCAATGGGCTAAACAACTTGAAAGTGCAGGTACAGGAGAACTATTAATAACTTCAATTGATAATGATGGAACATGGGATGGCTATGATGTAAATTTAATAAGAAGTATTACAAGTAGCGTTCAAGTGCCAGTAATTGCAAATGGAGGTTGTGGTAGTTTAGAACATATTACTGATGTTGTAAAGAATGGAAATGCTTCAGCATGTGCCGTGGGAAGTATGGTTGTTTATCAAAAAAAAGGTATGGGTGTATTAATAAATTTTCCTAGTAGGGAACGATTAAAAAAAGCATTGTCTTAAGATTGAAGGTTAGTTATAGTTAATGAAAAGTAATAGAATATATTTTTGCATTAATAATATTCTTATTTTTCTATAGATATAGACTTTCTGCAAGAAATATCTTTGCAGGTTTTTGGGCAGACATTAGTTATCCACTTTATGTTGTTCATTCAACAGTGGGGTTTGTATTATTGAGCTTTTTTACTTTTAAGGTTGGTATAAATATCTTTATTTCATTAGCTGTAACTATTGCAATTGTTGTATTTATTTCATGGATTTTACATAAATATGTAGAATTACCATCGTTGAGAAAAAGTCAGAAAATAAAATAAAAGGAATATATTTGGAAGATAAGTATATATTGCAATTTGGAAGTTTAGCAGGATGGCCATACAAAATTGCAAAAGAACTGAGAACTAGAGGCATTAATAGTAAAAACGTTGTATATTATAATAAAGATGTTCATGATTTAAAGAGGAATTTACCTTTTGATGAATCAATATATCATCCAAGTGATAGTAAATTTACAATTTTTAAAAAAATTATACGTTTTATTAAGAAAAGTTCTAAAGATACTAAGTTAGTTCATTATCATGGTTCAAATATCTTTTTTAGAGAATTACATCATTTATATGAAGGAAAACTTTTCCATAAGAATAATATCCCAATGCTAATTACATTTGGTGGTGGTGATGTTAGAAATACAAGACACTCAAGAAAACTGAATCCTTATTTTTATGTTCCTTTCGGATTTGAAAGTGTAAAAAGAGATTTTAGAATTTTTTTAAGACATAAGTCTTGGAATAAGTATTTAAAATATACACTATGTACTCCTGAGTTTTCTAAATACATGGAGCCTTATTTTGAAAAGGTTTTTATATATAGACAACCTGTTAATTTAGATGATATTGAATGTCGTATACCTGATGCAAATAAATCAAGACCAAAAATTTTGCACATACCAACTGAACCTTTAGTAAAAGGTACTAAATATATTGTTGAAGCAGTTGAGAAGCTTAAAAATGATGGATACGACTTTGAGTTTGTTTTAAAAAGACAATTGACTCAAGAAGAATTGTATAGAGAGATTGTTGATTGTGATATTTATGTTGATGAATTAAGATGTGGTTCTCACGGTGTAACTGCTATAGAAGCTATGTGTGCAGGTAAACCAACATTAACATATATTAGAGAGGATTTAGTGGATAACTATCCAGAAGACTTACCAATAGTAAATGCTAATCCTGACACTATATATGATGTTTTAAAAGATTTAATTACAGACTCACAAAAAAGGCATAATATAGGAGAAGTAAGTAGGAAATATGTTGAAAAATATCATGATATCAAAGTTGTAGTAGATAATATAATAAAAGTATATGAAGAGATATTAGGTAAAAAGTGTTAAAAGATTTTATTAGAAAAATAAATAGAAAAGGTTTTTTTCATTTAATTTTTTCAAATTTTTTAGTTCAATTTTTAGGATTTGGGCTTGTTATATTTCTAGGTAAAATACTACCTCCTGCTGATATAGGTGTTATTAAAACAGTCCAATCTTATGCAGCATTTTTTATTGTGATTGGTACGTTCGGTTATAATACTTCATTATTGAAAATTGCATCTGAAAGAAGGCCAATTTATGAAAAAAGAGCTCTTTTATTTCTTTCTTTAAAAAAAGTTACATTATTTAGTATATTATCGATTGTTTTACTAAATTTATTATTATATTTTGGTTATTTGACTAACAGTGAGAAAGTAAGATTTTGGTTAGAGAAATATTCGGTTGTAATATTATTTGCGTCATTTGGATATATATTCTTTGCTTATTTTCAGGCTTTAAAAAAAATAAAAAAAGTTGCAAAGCTTCAAGCTATTATAAGAATTATCTTTATAATACTAATATTTATATTTACATACTTTTATGGTTTATCTGGATTAGTATATTCTACAATAGGTTCATATATTGTAGGAACTCTAATTTATTTAAAGAGTATTAAATATTTTAAGATTAAAAGAAAAATAGTGAAAAATAGTGAAAAATATAATAATTATGCTTTTTTTGCATTTTTGTCAACTTTATTAGGTGTTTTCTCACAGAATGTGGATATTTATTTACTTGATTACCTTTTAGTAGATGAAGAGACTGTAGGTTTCTTTTCAATTTGTTTAATTTTCTTTTTATCCGCAACAGTTATAAATGGTACGGTACAAACAATAGTAACACCATATTTTAGTTACAATGAAAATAATTATGAATGGCTAAAGAAGACATTAATAAAATATCAACTTCTAATGGTTCCTATTAGTATAGTCATTGCAATTTCTTTGTATATAGCTGCATATTTACTTGTTGAATATTATTATGGTAATGGTTATGATGTCGTATTATCAATTTTACCATTTTTACTAATTAAATATGTATGTTGGTCTACATACTCAATTACTGGTGGTGCTTTAGTTGGATTAGGTGTAATTAAACTTCCATTCTTTGTATCTTTAGTTTTAACTTCATTTGGTTTACTATTGTCTTATTATTTTTATTTTGATTATGGTATTTTAGGTATTATATATGGTGGAATTATTCGTACTATAATAAATTCAATGACAACTAATTATATATTCTTCTATACAATTAGAAAGAAAAAGAATGCTATTAACTAAATATAAGTATGTATATTTCTTTTTAATTTTAGTACCGCTGTTCTTAAGTTTGGATTTTAGTAGTGGAATAAGGTTTGATGCCCATGCCTTTAATCAATTAAAAAATATTTCAATCCCATTTAGTTTAACTTTTTTATCAATATTAGTATTAGTTAATTTTAATAAACTATTTAATACTGATTATTTAATTTTATCAATTTTAATACTTATTTATTTATATATTAATTATTTGTTTGGCACTTTTAATAGGGCTCTTATAACATCTATATTAATGATGATGCCACTTTCAATATATTATGTATTGAGTAAATACTATAGTAAAGTAGATTATAAAAGTGTTTATAAAGGTTTTTATTTAACTGCTTTATTCATTATATTAGTAAAGTTTTTTACTGATATAATCTTATTTAAAACATTGTCATCTATTTATTTTATTACAACTAAAATAGCAGTCTATAATTATTATGATTATTATCCCTTTATCTATATTTTAATAATTATATTATCATTTTATAATGTTGAGAATAAAATATATAAAACTCTATCAATTATCATGATTCTTTTATCATATTTAATCATATTTAATATGGAATCAAGAATGTTTGCAGTTCTTTCTTTAGGAATTATAATTTTTATTTATATATATAGAATTTTAAAAATTCAATTAAGGTTATTTCTGTATATAGTTTTTTATTTGACAATAACTTTAACAATACTTATATCTTTATTTGATTTAACTCCTTCTGATCCCTCTCTAAAAGTAAGATTTAAACATTGGTACGAATATATTAAAAACTTTAGTTTTATAAATATTATATTCCCATCTCAAATTGCATATAGACAAGAAATGAACTATGGGACTTTTCATAATGAAATATTAGAACAATTTAGTTATTTTGGTTTATTAATTTATTATTATTATTATATAATTATCAAAATTTTCTCAAATGTAAAAAAAGAATTTGAAGCATATTCTTTTACAATATTAGTTGTTTTATTTATTGCTTCTTTATTACAGTCAAATTTAACAAATCCTTTTTTATCAATAGTTTGGGTAAATGTAGTTTTAATTTTTAAAGAATATAATCAAAGGGAACAATTTATATGAATATAGCAACATTGATTAAAAACAATTTAACAAAAGTACCTTATAGTATAGGAAAAACTGTAAATTTAATTCCTTATTCTCTACGACCAGGAATAGGTAGTATTTATCAGGATAGAACAAACGAAATTAAAAAATTTTCTTTATTAAATGGAAAACAGAAAGATCAATATATTTTTAATAAAATGAAAAGTATTGTAGAGTATTCGGAGGCTAATATAAAGTTTTATAAAGATTATTATAAGTCACAAGGCTTTTCAAGTAGTATGTTAAATAAATTTGATGATATTAATAGGATACCTATCATTAGTAAATCTATTTTAAGAGATTATGATTTGGAAGTTAGAAGTTGTCCTCAAAAAAATAGATACATAGTAAATACTGGTGGTACAAGTGGAACACCATTGTCTTTATACATTACTCCAGATTCAATGGGTAATGAATGGGCGCATATGCATGATATTTGGTCAAGAATTGGATTTAATTATAGTGAACTTAAAATGGTATTTGGTGGAAGAAGTAATGTAACTGATGGTATTGAATATGATTTTGTTAGACATAGTTATGCAATTGATATGTATAAATATCCAGATTACTATGAAAAGATATTAAAAGTGTTCCAAACTAAGGAACTAAAGTATTTTCATGGTTATCCAAGTGCAATTTATGATTTTGTAAATTATCTAGAAAAGCATGAAGAACTTTTAGCTTTAGTAAGAAAGAATATAAAAGGAGTACTTCTAGGTTCAGAGTATCCTCTAAGTTTATTTAGAGATAAAATTGAATCTGTTTTAAAAGTAAAAACAATTTCTTGGTATGGTCATACAGAAAGAGTTATATTAGCTGGTGAAAAAGAGGAAAGAGGTAGATATTATCCTTTTCAGACTTATGGGTATACAGAAGCAGTCAAAATTAATGATAAATATAATTTAGTTGGGACTAGTTATTATAATATTACATCACCTTTTATAAGATACAATACTGAAGATATAATTGATGATATAAATTATTTAGATGATTCTAGTATATTAGAATCATTTACAGTGTCAGATGCTAGAGTAGGTGATTTTATTGTAGATAAAAATGGGAATAATATACCTCTTACTGCTCTTATCTTTGGTAGGCATCATGAGTTATTTAATTATGTTAGTCATTTGCAAATTGCTCAAAAAGAAGAAGGAAAAGCAGTTGTTTATTACGTTTTTGAAAAAGAGTTAGATTGTGAAAAGTTATTTGATAGTTCAAATATTTTTGTCGATTTTGAGTATAAAAAATTAGATGAACCAATTAGAACAAAAGCAGGTAAAGTGACGTTAAAAGTTCCTTACAAAAATATTAATATAGGATAGTATATATATGAAACAATTATTACAAGATTTAAAAAATGGTGAAATATTATTAGAGGAAATTCCTCTTCCAAATTGTGGTTCAAATGAAGTATTAATAAAGACAGAAAAGAGTTTAATTTCTCCGGGTACGGAGAGAATGCTTTTAGAATTTGGGAAAAGTTCTTATATTCAAAAAGCCAAACAACAACCTGATAAAGTAAAAATGGTATTAGATAAAATTAAAACTGATGGGCTGATTCCTACAATGGAAACTGTTTTTGCAAAGTTAGGAGAACCTATGCCTTTAGGTTATTGTAATGCAGGTACGGTAATTGAAGTAGGAAAAAATATTACAGAGTTTAAAGTTGGAGACAGGGTTGTTTCAAATGGGGCACACAGTGAGATTGTTGCAGTTGGTAAAAACTTGGTTGCTAAAATACCTGGTAATGTATCTTTTGAACAAGCTTCATTTACAGTTATTGCATCTATTGCTTTACAAGGAATTAGACTTTTCCAACCAACATTAGGTGAAAAAGTAGTAGTTACTGGATTAGGTTTAATTGGACAACTTACATTAGAGTTTTTAAAGGCAAATGGTTGTGATGCAATTGGTATTGATATTGATCAATCAAAAGTAGATTTAGCAAGGTCAAATGGTTTTCAAGCGTTAAATCCAGCAAAAGGTGAAGATCCTGAGGCATTTATCTCTAATTATACAGATGAAATTGGAGCAGATGGGGTAATAATTACAGCCGCAACAAAATCAAATGGCCCAATTGAACAAGCTGCAAATATATGTAGAAAAAAAGGTAGAATTGTTGCTGTTGGAGCTATTGGTATGGATATTCCAAGACCTCCTTTTTATGAAAAAGAGTTGTCTTTTTATATATCTAGTTCATATGGTCCTGGAAGATATGATAGCAAATATGAAGTTGAAGGTATTGATTATCCTGTTGGTTATGTAAGATGGACTCAGAATAGAAATTTTCAAGCTATTCTTCAACTGTTATCAACTGGGAGTTTAAATTTCGACTACTTAATTACTCATAATTATAAATTTTTAGAGGCACCTAAAGCATACAATGAAATTCTAAATAACAGAGAAGCTTTAGGAGTAGTTTTAGAATATGAAACATTAGACTCTATTGTTATAAAGAAAAAAATTGATATAAATAGTTCATCAAGTGATATGCTTGATAGTGTTAATATTGGTGTAATTGGATCAGGTAATTTTACAAAACTAGTTGTTTTACCAATATTAAAAGATTCAGATGCAAAATTAATTGGAATTTCTAGTGCAAAGGGTTTATCTAGTTCAATATCAGCAAAAAAGTTTGGCTTTGAATACTCAACAACAGATTATTCCGAACTTTTAAACGATGAGAAGATAAATACGATATTTATTACTACAAGACATAATAGTCATGCAGAATTAATTATACAGTCTTTAGAAGCAGGTAAAAATGTTTTTGTAGAGAAACCCTTAGCAATCAATATGGAACAATTAGCAGAGGTTGTTAAAACTTGTAAGAAGTTAGAAAACGAAAATAGATTACCTTATTTAATGGTAGGATTCAATAGAAGGTTTTCACCATTTGCTATAGATATTTTTAATAAGACACAAGGAAGAAGTTCTTCTTTAGCTATTAATATGACAATTAATGCAGGGAAATTACCGAAAGACTTATGGGTTAATGATCCAAGTATTGGTGGTGGAAGAATTATTGGAGAAGGCTGTCACTTTATTGATACAATGAGTTACCTTGCAAAAAGTAATGTAACTAGTATTTATAGTAGTGCATTAAATAGTAATAAAGAGTTAGCTATTAAAAATGATAATGTTATTATGAATTTAATTTTTGAAGATGGCTCTATTGGTACACTAAGCTATCTTGCAAATGGTAATAAGTCTTTTCCAAAAGAGCAGATGTCTCTTTTCTGTGAAGGAAAAGTATATTTATTAGATAATTATAAGAAAAACTTAGCTTATGGTAGTTCTGATTTTAAAAAGTTTTCTCAAGATAAGGGACATAAAAATGAAATGTTAAGTTTTATTGATAATATAAAGTCAGCAAACCAGTCTTTAATATCATTTAATTCTCTTGTTAATACAACTTTAGCTACATTTGCTCATGTAAGGTCTTTAGAAGAGAATAGAAGTGTTAATATTTCAGAACTTTTAGAAGAGTTAGATGCTCTTGTTAGATAAACTTAAATCTATTTATCAGTATATATCCTATATGGGATATAGCTGGTTTTTCTTTAGATTAAAATATGAAATATTAAAAAAAATAAATTATTTTGATTATATAAATAATAAAATATTAAAAAAAGTAAATAATGTATCTAGAGGTTTACATATATATGAAAATATATCTTTAGTTAATAAAGAATATATTTCAGATTCAAGCTTTATAGAAAAAGCTAATAATGCTATAGATAACAAAATATACTCTTTTTCAAATGAATATTTAGATTATTCTGATGGTTTAAAAATTAATTGGCATAAAAACCCTAAAACAAAAGTTTCATCAAATTCTAATATTTTTTGGAATAAACTTCCTGATTTCGGTAAATATGGTGATATAAAGTTAATCTGGGAAGCTTCTAGATTTCCACAAATCTATTTTTTTATTAATGCATACTCAATTACTAAAGATAAGAAATATGCTGAATCTTGTGTTTATCAAATAATTGATTGGATAAATAATAATTCTTTTCCTTATGGTGTAAATTATAAATGTGGTCAAGAAATTACGTTTAGAATTTTAAATTGGATTGTTGTTTTAGAGTATTTTGATGATTTTATTAGTGAAGTAAATAAAAAGCTAATTGTAGAAAACATATATATTTCACTTTTGAGAATTAATGCAAATATTGATTATGCTGCAAAATCAGTTAAGAATAATCATTCAATTAGTGAGGCAGCAGGTTTATTTATTGGAGGTTTATTATTTCCACAATATAAAGAATCGAAAAAGCTTCAAAAAAAAGGATTAAAATATTTATTAAAAGAGACTGAATACCAAGTTTATAAGGATGGTTCATATATTCAACACTCTTTTACTTATCAAAGGCTAGCTCTAGATGTATTATCTTTTGTAATATTAGTTGCTAAGAAAAAGAATTATGTGTTACCAAAAGCGATTTTGGATAGACATTTTAAAATGATCTTTTTTTTAAACTCTTTTATTCAGGATAGTGGAAAACTACCTAACTATGGTTCAAATGATGGAGCAAATTTATTTCCTTTATCTTCTAATGATTATAAGGATTTCAAACCAAATTTAAATTTTGCAATTTTATTAAATAATAAGAAAAAACTATTTAGTGATAGTTATTCAATTGCAAATTTTTTTAATATTAATTTAAATGAAAATATAGAGGATCTAACAAAAGAGATATCATTTAAAGATGGTGGTTATTATATATTAAAAAACAAAGATGTATTCTCTTTTATACGTTGTCATTCATATAGACATAGACCTGCAAGTAATGATATGTTTCATCTAGACATTTGGTATAAAGGTCAAAATCTATTTTGTGATACTGGCTCTTTCTCATACAATACAGAAAAAACTTTCAAAAACAATTTTATCGGAACAATTGGTCATAATACAATTTTGATTAATGGTTCAAACCAAATGACGCAAGTTCTTAATTTTGGATGGTCAAATTGGACAAAAGCTGAGTGTATAAATAGTGATTCTAATAATTTTTTAGGAAAAAATTATGCATATAAAGAAAAGTTTGGAATAATACAAGAAAGAGAAGTAAGCCTTGAGAAGAATACAATTACAGTCATTGATTCTATTAAAAATATAAAATCAATGACAAGTATAAAACAGATATGGAATACAAAATATCATGTAGAAATAATTGATAAATATACTTTAAAAATTAATGGATATATAGTTTTTTCGAATGTAGAATTAAAAGTTGAAACATCATATATATCAGAATACTATAATTCTTATTTTGAAGGTAATAGAATAATATTTTATATTGATACAGATAAGGATATAGAAATAAAAACAGTAATGGAATTTAAATAAATGAAAATTGTACTTTTTCACCAATATTTTTTGGGTAAGAATGATCCTGGTGGCTCAAGATGGAATGAGTTTACTTCTTTTTTTAAAAAAAAATCTAATTTTGTTATAGATGTAATAGCTGGTAATATACATTATGCAACTGGTAAGAAAATATTACCAAATACTTGGTTTAATACTGAGTTAGTAGAAAAAGATATTACATTATATAGAACTTGGACTTATTCGGGATATAATAGTAATTTTATAGGTAGAGTTATAGGATATCTATCTTATACTTTTTCTTCATTAATAAAATCTTTTTTAGTTGAAAAGCCAGATGTTTATATTGTTACTTCACCATCTATATTTGTTGGTATTTCTGCAATAATTGTTTCAAAAGTAAGAAGAGTACCTTTTATTTTTGAAGTTAGAGACTTATGGCCAGAATCCGCAGTTGCTACAGGAGTTTTAAATAACAAGTTTTTATTAAATATATTGTATTGGCTTGAATATAGACTTTATAAATATAGTAAGCGTATTGTAGTTTTAACTCCGGCATTTAAAGAAAATATTGAACAGAGGTTTCCCGAGTTTATAGGAAAAATTGAGATTATAACAAATGGCGCTGATTTTTCAATTATGGATAAAGAAAATAAGTCTCAATTAATTAGAGAAAAGTTTAATTGGGGAAATAAGAAAATTTTTACATATTTAGGTGCACATGGAGTAGCAAATGATTTAATTCAAGTCATAGAAGTTGCGAATTTATTTAAAGGTAATGACTCTGTGCATTTTGTTTTAATTGGTGATGGTATGCAAAAGAAGTTTTTACAAGAAAAAGCATTAGAGTATAATTTAAATAATTTAGAATTTATAGATTCTGTTCCAAAACATGAGGTTGTAGATTATATTAATGCAAGTGATATATGTATGGCAATTCTGAAAAAAACAGATACTTTTAAGACTGTATATCCAAATAAAGTATTTGATTATATGAGTTGTAAAAAGCCCATTTTAGTTACGATTGATGGAATTACAAGAAATTTAATTGAAAAATCTAATTGTGGTTTGTATTCAGAACCAGAAAATCTAAAAGAGTTAGAATTTACAGTAAATAAATTTATAACTATGACTCATGAAAATTTATCAGAGTTTGGTAATAATGGGTTTGATTTTGTAAAAGAAAATTTCGATAGAGAAAAGCTTACAGAAAAATATATAAGAGTAATTAAAGGGGTTGTAAATGATTAAAAATATATTTGATAGACTTTTGGCCTTAGTATTAATAATTCTATTTTCACCTTTATATATTGTTGTTAGTCTTCTTATATTTTTAAAGATGGGTAGTCCAGTCATATTTTATCAGAAAAGGCCAGGTTATAAAAGAAAGATATTCGGTATTTTCAAATTTAGAACTATGACTAATGAAAAAGATAAAGAAGGTAATTTATTACCTGATGATCAAAGACTAATTGGTATTGGTAAGTTAATTAGAAGTACAAGTTTGGATGAACTTCCTCAATTGTTTAATGTATTAAAAGGAGAGATGAGTTTTGTTGGACCTAGGCCTTTATTAATTGAATATCTAGACTTTTATAATGATGAACAAAAAAGAAGACACGATGTTAAACCTGGTATCACTGGTTGGGCCCAGGTAAATGGAAGAAATGCAATTTCATGGAAACAAAAGTTTGAATATGATGTTTGGTATGTAGACAATCAATCTTTTTTATTAGATATGAAAATATTATGGATGACATTTTTAAAAGTTGTTAAAAGAAGTGATATAAGTTCAAGTACAAGTTCTACAATGGAAAAATTTACGGGAAATTAGTGATATGAAATCAATTTACATTTATGGTGCAAGTGGACATGGATTAGTTGTTGCTGATATTGCTATGGCTAATGGATATGAACAAATTATTTTTATTGATGACGGAGACAATGAGTATTTATCATTTAATGATATTAAAGAGAATACTAATATCCCTATATCACTTGGAATTGGATCCAATAGAGTTAGAAAAGTTTTATTTGATAAATTGAAAAGTTATAAGTTTGAAATTGAAACACTTGTCCATCCTTCTTCTATAGTTTCAAATAGTGCAAAAATAGGTAAAGGCACTGTTATTATGCCAAATGTGGTTGTAAATGCAAAAGCATTAGTTGGAGATGCAGTAATATTAAATAGTTCATGCGTAGTTGAACATGAATGTAAAATTGGTAATTTTTCACATATTTCTCCAAATGTAGCATTAGCTGGAAATGTTATTGTTAACGATTTTACACATATAGGTATTGGTTCTAGTATAATACAAGGTGTTATTATTGGAAAAAATTGTATAATAGGTGCCGGCTCAGTCGTTGTTAAAAATATAAATAATAATAAAAAAGCATTTGGAAACCCGTGTAAAGTTATTGAGGATATAAATGAATAAAAGATTATTTTTAAGTTCACCACATATGAGTGGTAATGAATTAAAGTATATAGAAAAAGTTTTTGAAAGTAATTATATTGCTCCTTTAGGTGAGTATGTTAATAAGTTTGAAGAGTCAATTAGAAATTATACTGGTGCAAAAGCTGCACTTGCAGTCACTTCAGGAACAGCTGGTTTACATCTTGCTCTTAGGATATTAGATATTAAGGAAGGTGATGATGTATTAGCATCAACTTTTACTTTTATTGGTTCAATTAATGCAATAATTTATCAAGGAGCAAATCCTATATTCCTGGATAGTGATGAAGCTTCATGGAATGTATCTTCTGAAATATTACAGAAATATTTAGACTCTTGTGAAGAAAAACCTAAAGCATTTATTTTAACTCATCTTTATGGTATGAGTGCTGATATTGAGAAAATTGCCAAAATATGTAAAGAAAATGGTATCTATCTTATTGAAGATGCGGCTGAATCATTAGGTGCAATTTTTAATGATAAACATACTGGTACCTTTGGTGATTTTGGAGTTTACTCTTTTAATGGGAATAAGATTTTAACAACATCTGGGGGTGGGATGTTAGTTTCTAATAATGAAGAGTATATTAAAAAAGCTATGTTTTATTCAACTCAAGCAAGAGAACAAGAGATATTTTATCAGCATGAAGAATATGGATATAATTATCGTATGTCAAATGTGATAGCAGCAATAGGTGTCGCACAAATGGAAGTAATTGAAGATAGAATTGCAAAAAAAAGAGAAATTTTTTCTTGGTATAAAGAGTTTTTAAATGACATAGATGAAATTACTTTTATGCCAGAACTTATAAATAGTAGGGGAAATAGATGGCTTACTGCTTTAGTTTTTGAGAATACTTCATATGAAAAGATTATTAATGTATTAGAAGATATAAATGTAGAATCAAGACCTTTATGGAAGCCTATGCATTTACAACCATTATTTAAAAATTCAAAATCATTTTTAGATGGAACTAGTGAAAAGCTTTTTGAAAAAGGTTTATGTGTGGCAAGTAGTACAATTATGAGCCAAGAAGATGTGAAAAAGATATGTAATATAATTAGAAAGGAATGTCGTTGAATTTTAAACCAACGCCATTAAAAAGAATTTTATTTTTTTTAATATTTGATATATTTATATCTTATGTAACATTACAATTTGCTTATAATTTAAGATTTAACTTTGATGTTCCAATTTATTTTTTTGATAATTTTTCTTTGATATTTTTTATTCTTATATTTTTAAAGATATCGTCATTTATATATTTTAAGCTATACAGAACTGCTTGGAGATTTTTTTCTTTATATGAAGTAAAAAAAATTATAGTTGCACACGTTCTAGTTTACTCTGTTTTTTTTATTATTTTTTTAGTTTTAAAGGAAGAAGTTTCACCTTTTGCAAGAAGTATTATAATTATAGATTTTCTACTATCATTGGTTTGTATTACTCTATTAAGACTATCTAAAAGAATAATCATAGAAAGTAATAAAAATACAAAATATAAAAAAACTATAATTATAGGTGCAAGTAAAACAATAAGTTCAATACTTCAAGATAAAAAGAATGTTGAGTATTCTCCTTTAGCAATTATTGATGAAAATAAAAGTTTAAAAGGAACATTTATTTCAAATTTAAAGGTTTTTTCCTTTGAAGAATTAAAGACTGTAATCAAGCAAAGAGGAATAGAGTCTGTAATTATTGCAAAGGAATATGAACAAAAAAAATTAGTTGAAATATTTGAAACTTTAAATGAATTAAATATTCAAGATATAAAGATTATAAATATATTATCCAATAATAATAAAAAAGAATTAAAAAATATTACGGTTGAAGATTTACTTGCAAGACATCCAAAAGATTTAGATACAAATCAAATAGAAAACTTCATAAAAAATAAAATTGTACTTATCACAGGTGCAGGTGGTAGTATAGGCTCGGAGATATCACGGCAGTGTAAAATCTTTGGTGCAAAACAATTAATACTTCTTGATCATAGTGAATATAATCTGTATCAAGTTACTGAAGAATTAAATTCAGAAAATATAGTTTCAGTAATGCAAACAGTTAGAAACTTTGGATTTATTGAAAATACGTTTAAAAAATATAAACCTGAAATTGTTATACATGCAGCTGCATATAAACATGTACCTTTAGTAGAAGGAAATATTTTAGAAGGAATTTCAAATAATATTGTTGGTACTAAAAATTGTATTGATTTATCTATTAAATATGGTGTAGAGAAGTTTGTATTAATTTCTACAGATAAAGCTGTTCGTCCAACTAATGTTATGGGAACTACGAAAAGAATTTGTGAATTATATGCACAAAATGTTAAATCAGAAAAAACTGAGATTGTTGCTGTTCGATTTGGTAATGTTTTAGGAAGTTCTGGTTCTGTAATTCCAAAATTTAAATCTCAAATAGAAGCAGGTAAAAATATTACTGTAACGCATCCAGATATTACTAGATATTTCATGCTGATTCCTGAAGCATGTGAATTAGTTCTACAAGCAGCTTCGATAGGAGAAGGCGGTGAAATATTTATTCTTGATATGGGAGAGCCAATTAAGATTGTTGATCTAGCTAAAAAAATGATTGAACTTTCTGGACAAGAAAATATTGAGATAGAATTCTGTGGTTTAAGACCTGGTGAAAAACTTTATGAAGAACTACTAATAAATGATAGTGATAAAAAGACTGATTATGAATCTATTACCGTTGCAAGTTCTACGAAATTTGATGTAGATGAGTTAAATAATCAAATAGATAGATTACTAGTTGAAGATAATAAAATATCAATTTTAAAAGAAATTGTGCCAGAATTTAATCATAAACCAAACAATTAAATATATTATCTAACCATTATCCTTTTTTAGATAAAATATTGTCTTTATGAACACAAAGGCAATACTTTATGAAATACAATGATATAGATTTTAACAATAAAAATATTTTAATAACTGGAGCAGCAGGCTTTATTGGATCAAGCCTTTGCTTTTATTTTCAAGAAAACTATCCAGATGCAAATATTATTGCACTTGATTCTTTTAGAAGTGGTGAAACATTTTCAAATGGAAACTTAAAAAGTTTTGGACATTTTAAAAACTTACTTGGTTTTTCTGGAACTGTAATAAGTGGAAATATAAATGATAATGAACTTTTAAAAAATTTAGAGACTTCTTATACTTTTGATTATATTTTTCACCAAGCTGCAATCTCTGATACAACAGTGCAAGAACAAGATTTAATGATTCAGACAAATGTAAATGCTTATGAAAATCTATTAAAAATTGCAATTAAACATAAAGCAAATATGATATATGCATCTTCTGCTGCAACATATGGAAATAGTGATAGGTTTGAAGTAGGATATGAACAACCAAATAATGCATATGGCTTTTCAAAAGTGATGATGGATAATATCACTTATAAATATTTAAAACAAGGTGTTGATATCTCTATTGTGGGGCTTAAGTATTTTAATGTATATGGTTCTAGAGAGTTTTTCAAAAATAGTACTGCTTCTATGGTAGTTCAATTTGGACATCAAATTTTAAAAGGGCTCACTCCTAAACTTTTTGAAGGAAGTGATAAGATTTTAAGAGATTTTATTTATATAGAAGATATTATTCAAGCAAATATATTAGCAACATCTCCAAAAAAATCTGGTGTTTATAATGTAGGTACAGGAAAAGCAAGGTCTTTTGAAGATATTGTAAATATCTTACAAAAAGAACTTGAAATTGATAATGGTAAAGAGTATATACCAAATCCTTTTGTAGGTTCTTATCAGTTTTTTACACAAGCAAATATTGAGACTACAAAAGAAAATTTAGGATATGAACCAAAATTCTCAATGGAAGAAGGAATAAAAGCTTATATTCCAGAAATTAAAAGATTATTTGAAACAGAAGTGAAAAAATAGATGATTAGAGTTGATAATAAACCAAGTATATTAGTTATTGGTGATTTGATGATAGATGAGTATCTTTGGGGTTCTTGTGAGAGAATTTCGCCTGAAGCTCCTGTTCAAGTTGTAGATATAAAAAAAGAGACTAAAGTTTTAGGTGGAGCAGGAAATGTTATAAATAATCTTGTCTCTCTTGGAGCAGATGTTTCTGTTATGTCAGTTATTGGTGATGATGAAGTTGGACATGACCTTAAACATATGTTAGATGAGCAAGGTGCTAAGTCTTTTTTAATTGAACAAAAGGGACGAAAAACATCTAGAAAAACTAGACTTATGGCTTCTCATTCTCAAGTAGTTAGATACGATAAAGAGAGTAAGAATAATATTTCTCCTGAGAGTGTAAAAAAACTTTATGCAAAACTTCAAGAGAAAATAAATGTATATGATACTATTTTGTTATCTGATTATGACAAAGGTGTACTTACTGAAGATCTAATCGAAAAAGTGATTTCTTATGCAAATAAGTATGACAAAAAAGTTTTAGTTGACCCTAAGGGGACTGATTATTCACGATATAAAGGTGCTTATTTATTAACTCCAAATAAAAAAGAGGCTGAATTAGCTTCAAATATAGTTATTGAAAATGATGATAGATTAAAAGACGTTTTAGTAAAGCTAAAAGATGATGCGTCATTAGCTGTATCAGTTGTAACACTTAGTGAAAACGGAATTGCTATATTAGATGATGATAAAGTGACAGTTAAACCTACTGTTGCAAGAGAAGTTTATGATGTTACAGGAGCTGGTGATACTGTTTTAGCATCTTTAGGTTTTGCATTAAGTTTAGGCTATGATATTTATACATCTGTAGAGTTTGCAAATCTTGCAGCAGGAGTTGTTGTAGGGAAACTAGGTTCAGCAACGGTTACAATGGATGAAATTGAAGAGTATCAAGCAAGTTTACACAAGAGCTCAATTGAACTTCATATAAAATCAAGAGAACAAATTGAAAAGATTGCAAAAAGATTAAAAGAACAAAATAAAAAAGTAGTATTTACAAATGGTTGTTTTGATATTTTACATAAAGGACATGTTAGCTATTTAAATGTCGCAAAGTCATTTGGTGATGTACTTATTTTAGGTCTGAATTCAGATGCTAGTGTAAAACGCTTAAAAGGTGAAGATAGACCTATAAACTGTGAAGATGATAGAGCTTATATTCTATCTGCATTAGAGTGTGTGGATTATGTGGTGATATTTGATGAAGATACACCTTATGAACTTATCTCAAAAGTTCAACCTGATGTTTTAGTAAAAGGTGCAGACTATGAAGGAAAAGAAGTAGTTGGTTCAGATATTGCTCAAGAGACAAAACTAGTTGAATTTGTAGATGGAAAGAGTACTACAAGTACAATTAAAAAAATACAAAAGGTTAAATAGTGAAGAATGTAATTGAAAGTGAATTTTTAAGCCATTTAGAGACGATTCAAAAAGTTATTGAAACTATGAATGAACCTTTAAAAGAAGCTTCTCAAATAACAGTAGAAGCACTTAAAAATGGAAAGAAAGTAATTTTATTTGGAAATGGTGGTAGCGCAGCAGATGCTCAGCATATTGCCGCTGAACTAACAGGAAGATATAAAACTGAAAGACGTGGTCTTCCAGGACTTGCTCTTACAACAGATACTTCTGCACTTACAGCTATTGGAAATGACTATGGGTATGATAGAGTTTTTGATAGACAAGTTGAATCCTTAGCACAAGAAGGAGATGTTCTTATTGGAATTTCAACTTCTGGAAATTCTAAAAATGTTATCAATGCTTTTAAAGTAGGGCAAGAAATAGGATGTAAAATTATTGGGCTTACAGGACGTGATGGTGGAGCTATGAATGATTACTGTGATGTAAACTTAATAGTACCATCAGATAATACTCCAAGAATTCAAGAGATGCATATACTTTTTGGACATACTATTTGTCAAATCATTGATAATGAACTAAGTTAGAGGTATTTCAATTTCTCATGCAAAAAACAATAAACTATAAAAACAGAACAAAATTAATATCAAAATTATTAGAGCAAGAAGATATTGTAGAACTTGAAAAACCTTCAATGTTAAATAAACTCTCTTTAAAGAAAAAAGAGTTTGCTGATGTTTTTTTTCATACTGGACAAGTTTTTGATAAAGAAACTATAGAAAATATTCAAAATGCTAAAAAAGTAATTGTAAGTGCTAAGATTGCAAAGAAAGAGCTTTTACAAAAAGTCGATATTTCTGAAAAAAAAGTAGAAATTGTATACCCTGCAATAGATATAAAATACAGAAAACCTAAAGATGTAAGAGAAGAAGTTTGTGAAAAACTAGGAATTGATTCAAAAAAGAAAATTGTGTTTTTTACAGGAAGAAATCTAAAGTCTTCAGGTGTGGTTGAATTCATAAATATGGTTATGAAATTAAACTTTAAAAATATGATAGCTGTAATTGCTGCTGATAAAAAACAAATTTATAATTTAAGATTTAAACTTTCAAAGTTTGATGTAGATGATAAACTTTTACTAATAGAAGATTATGAAGATATAAATGAACTTTTTTTAGCTTCAGATGTATTTGTTCTTCCTTCATATAATCAAAACTTTGCAACAAATATATTAAAAGCAATGTATTGTAAGTGTGCTGTGTTTACAACTGCTAATAATGCAGCGTGCGAAGTAATTGATATTTTTTCAACTATGGAGACTCCACAAGATGGTAGTATGCAGTTTAAAATAGATGCTCTTTTACAAAATAAAGCTGATATGAAATTAATTAAAAAACAGAATAGAAAAATTGCAAAACAATATACTTTAGATAATCAGCTTTTAAAAGTTCAAAATATTATAGAGTCTATTTAGTCTTTTCTAATATGTAAAAAAGAAGCAAATTTTGGTTTGCCTTTTTTGGTTAATCCAAAATATTTAAATGTAATAACTTCTCCTATTTTAGGTGGATCCTTTCTTTGTTCTTTTGTAAATCCAGTTCCTAAATTAAATATTATCCCATTTTTAAGTTTTATAACTAAACTTTTCAGTACAGAAGTTTTTTTTGATATATTTATTCCTATAACTTTCCCTTCCATGTCTTGTGCTTTTTTTACCTTTAGAACATGAGAACTTCTTCCCGTATGATAGGGTTCTTTAGGGTCTTTAACTATTATTCCTTCGCCTTTTTTTGAAATGATCTCATTTAAGAAATTATGTAAATGTTCTTTGTCTTTTATTTTAACTTGTTCAATTATATTTATATGAGTATTAGGATATTTTTTAAACCAAGATTTTACTTTGTCGAGTCTTTCAAAGAAATTTCCTTTTGTATTTGGAACTTCAAATATATTGTAAGTGATTTTTTCCCAATCTTTACTTGGAGTTTTATCCATTATTATATTTTGTATATTCTCAAAATCATCTCTTTTAGTCCATAGTTCACCGTCAAGTTCAAAATTAGGAAGGCCTTTTATAAACCATTTTGGTGCATAGATTCTTTTACCTTTTCTTGTTAAGAATTTCTTGCCAGTCCAATATCCTCTTATTCCATCAAGTTTTTCACTCATAACCCATTCTGCAATATTTTCATCTCCATTATAAACTTTTGGTTTTTGAACTTCGATACTAAAAGAATAAGCATATATAAAAAATAGTATAATAAATCTCATAAATCGCCTTATGTTATATAAATAATAAAAAATATTATTTGTTTATTGCTAAGCTTTTGCTAAAATAAAAATAAAGAATTATTTGTCAAAAATTTAAATTTAACTTAAGAAATATAAGATATAATACGCGAATATTTTTCACTAAAAAAAGTTAAGGAAACGAAAATGTCAAGAAGATGTGCAATATCAGGAAAAGGTCCAATGTCAGGACACAACGTAAGTCACGCAAAAAACAGAACTAAAAGAAGATTTTTACCAAATTTAAGAACAGTTAGAGTTACTTTAGAAGATGGTACTACTAAAAAAATCAGAATTTCTGCAAAAGAGTTAAGAACTCTTAAAAAACACTCATAGAAGGCGCTTAGAAAAGTGCTTTCATGAGCATCTTTAGAAGAGTAAAGAAAGCTCTAGGCTGGGAGATACGTACAGCCAAACCAGAATATGATTTAAATCCAATCATATACTCTCAACTTAAACCATTTAGGTTACCATTAGTTCTCGTACAAGTTATTATGATTGTTGGAACAATGGGTTATATATTAATCGATGACTTCCCAATTTTAGATGCAATTTATCAAACAGGTATTACTTTTACTACTGTTGGTTTTGGAGAGATTGCTCCTATATCACCAGCTGGAAGATTTTTTACAGTAACACTTATTATATTTGGGTTCGCATTGTTTACTCTTTCAACTGCAGTACTTATTGATGCAGTTATTAAAGGTAAATTATTTGAACTTTATAAGGAAAGAAATATGCTTTATAAGATAGCAAGACTTAGACAACATTTTGTAATTTTTTATCATAATGAATATACAGCGCAATTAGCTAAACAATTTAACGATAATCATATTCCTTTTGTTGTAGTTGACCCAAGTGAAGATATTGAAGATATCGCAAAAGAGTATAATTATCCATATTTTGTAAAAGAAGAACCTTACAAAGAATTAGCATTTTTAAAGTCACATCTATCTTCTGCAAAGGGTGCAATTTCATTATCAAAAAATATTTCAGACAATATTACTTTAATTGCATCAGTAAGACTGTATGAAAAAGAACTTGGAAGAAGTCCTTTTTTGATTATTTCAAATGCAGAAACACAAAATGAAAAGATTAGGCTTAAAAAACTTGGTGCAGATAAGGTTGTTGCAACACCATCTTTAATGGCAAAAAGAGTTTCAGCAATGGCAATAAGACCAGATATGGAAAATGTACTAGATGAATTTTTGTATAAACCAGATACTCCTATTGATATGGAAGAAGCTTTTGTTGATGAAGATTCATGGACAGTTAATAGGGAAATTAAAGATTTACATTTAAGAGATAGAATGAAAGTATCTGTCATTGGTATTACTGAAAAAAAGGGAAGATTTATTCAGATGCCTAAAGGAACTGCGGTTATTACTCCTGGATGTAAATTATTACTAGTAGGAAACCAAAGAGGTATCTCAAAAGCAAAAAGAATAATTGCTTTACAAGAGAAACCTGAAGATTTATAAAAGAAAAGACCTCTTAATAGAGAGGCAATTTTAAGGATATTTTTAATGTTTACAATTTTACCTATAAAAGGTTTTATAGACCAAATAGATGGGTTTTACTGTGATGGTATTCATGCAGGATTAAAACCAAATGGAAATAAAGACTTAGGATTTATTTATAGTGATGTATTATGTGATGTTGAAGCTGTATTTACTTTAAACAAATTTCAAGCAGCACCACTTAAACATTATCAAATATATGATAAAAATTTTCAAACAAATTTTGTACTTATTAATTCAAAAAATGCAAATGCAATGACAGGACAAAAAGGTATTGATGATATTAATACAATTTTTTCTTCATTAAACTTTGAAACTATAAATCCTATTATGAGTAGCACAGGGGTTATTGGGAATCCTTTACCAATACAAAAGATAATTGATGCAGCTAACTCTTTTGATTTAAATTCAAAGAGTGGTGAAAATTTATCTCATGCAATAATGACAACAGATGCATATGCAAAAACTTCTATGTATGAAGTTAAATTAGAGGATGGAAGTTCTTTTAAAATTGGTTCAGTTGCAAAAGGTGCAGGAATGATAAATCCAAATCTTGCAACGATGCTTTGTTTTATATGTACTGATGCAAATATTCCTAAAGAGGATATGTTAGAATTATTAAAATTAAGTTCTCATACAACTTTTAATGCAATATCAGTAGATGGTGATACATCTACAAATGATACAATTTTATTATTAGCAAATAAAAAATCAAATTCATATGATAAAGAGGCTTTCAAAGAAGCTTTACGTTTAGTAATGCATGATATGGCCATGTTAATGGTTGCAGATGGTGAAGGTGCAAAAAAAGCGGTTGCTTTTGAAGTAATTGGAGCTAAAACAAATGATGAGGCAGAAATAGCTGCAAAAGCTCTTTCAAACTCACTATTAGTAAAAACTGCACTTTATGGAGAAGATCCAAATTTTGGTCGTATAGCTTCAACTATAGGTGCTAGTAGAATTACTTGTGATGAAAGTAGTTTAGTTATCTCTTATAATGATGTTATTGTATTTAACAAAGGTGAAATTTGTTTTGATGAAGTACAAGAAGCTAAAGCTTCAAAGGTGCTTGAAAATGATAAATATAAAGTTATATGTGATATAGGAATAGGTGAAGGTAAATTTACTGCATATGGTTGTGACTTAGGTTATGAATATGTAAAGATAAATGCAGATTATCGTACATAATTTAAATATAAAGAATAGTTATCTCTTGAGTCATATTATTACAAAATATTAAGTGAGTAATTGTTATAATTTTAATATAAATTTTACTAAGAGGAAAAGCCAATGTTTCACGAATATAGAGATATTATCACAGACTTAAAACAAAATGATGGACACTTTGTAAAAGTGTTTGACAAACATAATGACTTAGATGAAGAGATTATTGAAATGGAAAAAAACCATGCTGATCAATTTGAAGTTGAAGTAAAGAAAAAAGAGAAGCTAAAGCTTAAAGATGAAGTTTATAATCTAATTATTAAACATAAAAAAGAGAACAATTTATAAGATTTATAATTGTTTTGTAAAAGGGGTGAAAGTTTTTTGACTTTCATCCCTTTTTTTTTGCTTAAAATCTTAATCATAAGCCTTATACTAAGCCTTTTTTAGATAAAATATCTAAATTTTATATATAAAGGCATTTTTTAATGGAAAACCTTTTCGAAAATCAAGATATTATTGATATAAATATTGAAGACAGTATTAAAGCTTCATACTTAGATTATTCTATGAGTGTAATTATTGGTAGGGCACTACCTGATGCAAAAGATGGTTTAAAACCTGTACACAGAAGAATTCTTTATGCAATGCATGATTTAAATATGAGTGCACGTGCTCCATATAAGAAGTCAGCAAGAATTGTTGGTGATGTTATTGGTAAGTACCATCCACATGGTGATACTTCTGTTTATGATGCATTAGTTAGAATGGCACAGGACTTCTCTATGAGAGAACCTTTAATTGATGGACAAGGAAACTTTGGTTCTGTTGATGGTGATAATGCAGCAGCGATGAGATATACAGAGTCAAGATTTACTAAAATTTCTGAAGATATTTTAAGAGATATTGATAAAGATACAGTAAACTTTACTCCAAACTATGATGATACTTTAAAAGAACCAGCGGTTCTTCCAACTAGAGTTCCTACATTACTTATGAATGGTTCAGAAGGTATTGCAGTTGGTATGGCAACAAAAATCCCACCACATAACTTAGGTGAGTTATTAGATGCTATTTTACATACAATTGATAATCCTGAAGCAACTGCTGATGAGTTAATGCAATTTATCCAAGGTCCAGATTTCCCAACTGGTGGAACAATCTTTGGTAGACGTGGAATAATTGATGCGTATAACACAGGTCGTGGTAGAGTTAAGATTAGAGCTAAACATCATATTGAAACTAAAGGTAAAAAAGAAGTTATTGTTTTAGATGAACTTCCATACCAAGTTAATAAGTCAAGACTTATTGAACAAATTGCTAATTTAGCAAAAGATAAAGCTATTGAAGGAATTTCAGAAGTTAGAGATGAGTCAGATAGAGAAGGTATTAGAGTTGTAATTGAACTTAAAAAAGATGCAATGTCTGAGATTGTATTAAACAATCTTTATAAGTCAACTCCAATGGAAACTACATTTGGAATCATTCTTTTAGCAGTATATAATAAAGAGCCAAAAGTATTTAAGTTACCAGAGATTTTAAATGTTTTCCTATCACATAGAAAAACTGTAATTATTAGAAGAACAATATTTGATTTAGAAAAAGCAAAAGCAAGAGCACATATCTTAGAAGGTCTAAAAATTGCCCTTGATAATATTGATGAAGTTGTTAAGATTATTAGAGCGTCTTCAAATGATGCTGAAGCTAAAGAGAGTTTACAACAAAGATTTGGATTAAGTACTATCCAATCTCAAGCTATTTTAGATATGAGATTAGGAAGATTAACAGGTCTTCAAAGAGATAAATTAGAAGCTGAATATCAAGAGTTATTAGCACTTATTGCTGAACTTGAAGAGATTTTAAAGTCTGAAGATAGATTAAATGAAATTATAAAAGAAGAATTACTTGAAATAAAAGAAAAGTATGCGACTCCTAGATTAACAGAAATTGAAGATTCATACGATGAAATTGATATGGAAGATTTAATTCCAAATGAGCCAATGGTAGTTACTATTACTCATAATGGATATGTAAAAAGAGTTCCAATTAAATCATATGAAAAACAAAGACGTGGAGGAAAAGGTAAAATAGCCGTAACAACACACGATGATGACTTTATTGAAAGATTCTTTGTATCTAATACCCATGATACCTTGATGTTTGTTACCAATATGGGACAACTGTACTGGTTGAAAGTATATAGAATACCAGAAGGTTCTAGAACTGCAAAAGGTAAAGCGGTTGTTAATTTAATTAATTTAAGACCTGATGAAAAAATTATGGAAATTATTCCAACTTCTGATTTTGATGAGTCTAAATCTTTAGCCTTCTTTACTAGAAATGGTATTGTAAAAAGAACATCATTATCTGAGTTCTCAAATATCAGATCAAATGGTGTAAGAGCTATTGTTCTTGATGAGATGGATGAGATTGTTACAGCTAAGATTACAGATGTAGAGTCTCAATACTTGATGATATTTACAAGTCTTGGTCAATGTATTAGATTTGATATAGATAAAACAAGAGAACAAGGTAGAAGTACTAGGGGTGTTAGAGGTATTAAGTTTAAACATGAAACGGACTTTGTAGTTGATGCTGATGTTATATCAAGTGACGAACAAGAATTATTACCAATTTCTGAAAAAGGTATTGGAAAAAGAACAACAGTTTCTGAATATAGATTAACAAACAGAGCTGGTTCTGGTGTTATATCAATGAAGTTATCTAATAAAACTGGTAATGTAGTTGGTGAAGTTTTAGTGGATGAAACACAAGACTTAATGGCACTTACTTCTATTGGTAAGATGATTAGAGTTGATATGCAAACAATTAGAAAAGCTGGAAGAAATACTTCTGGTGTAATTATTGTAAATGTAGATAAGGGTGATAAAGTTGTATCTATTGCAAAATGTCCAAAAGAAGATGAAGAGATAGAACTTGACGAAAATGGAAATATAATAAGATATAACGAAGATGGAGAAAGATTAGAAAATAAAACTGTTGAAGCTAATGATAACTCAGAAGAGTCTGCTTCTTCAGAAACACCATCTTTAATTAATGATATAGAAAATAAAGAGGATAATTAGAAAAATGAGATGTAATCCTGAGAATCAGGCAAAATTTAATGTTGCAGTTGTAGGTGCAACTGGTGCAGTTGGCGAAGAACTTTTTAGAGTAATGGAAGCATATGACTTTCCAATTAATAACTTAGTACCTCTTGCAAGTGCAAGAAGTGCTGGTGAAAAAATAGAATTTGCAGGAAAAGAACATACAGTTTTAGAATTAGCAGAAACTGTTTTTGAAGAAAATGAAGTTGATATTGCATTTTTTAGTGCAGGTGGTTCTATTTCTGAAAAATTTGCAAAATATGCAGTTGAAGGTGGAGCCGTAGTTATTGATAATACTAGCCACTTTAGAATGGATCCAAATGTACCATTAGTAGTTCCTGAAGTAAATCCAGAAGATATTGCTTTATGGAAAGAGACTGGAATTATTGCAAATCCAAATTGTTCTACAATTCAAATGGTATTATCTTTAAAACCACTTGATGAATTGTATGGAATCAAAAGAGTTGATGTTTCAACTTACCAAGCAGTTTCAGGAGCTGGAAAAGCTGGTATGGAAGAACTTGTTAAACAAATGCAAGATATGTTAACTTTTAAATTAGATGATTCTAAAATTGAAGCTTTCGCACATCAAATTGTAAATAATGTTATTCCTCAAATTGATGTTAAACAACCTAACTATTTCACAAAAGAAGAGATGAAAATGGTTAATGAAACTCAAAAAATCTTACACAAAAATATTGCAGTAGCTGCAACTTGTGTTAGAGTTCCAGTTTTAAGATCTCATTCTGAGTCTATTACTGTTACTTTTGAAGATGGTATTGATGTTGATGTTGCTGAGGTTAGAGAAGCATTAGAAAAGTTTGAAAATGTTGAAGTAATCGATGATTTAGAAAATAGTGCATACCCAATGCCTATTATCTCTACTGATACTGATACTACTTTTGTAGGGAGAATTAGAAAAGATATCTATGATGAAAATGTAGTTCATTTCTTTAATGTTGCAGATCAAGTAAGAGTAGGAGCAGCTACAAACTCTGTTAGAATTGCTCTTAAATGGATAGAAATGGAAAATGATATCTAATGATCGAAAGACTTTTTGAAAATACAATGTGGAAGGCAAGATTATTTATAATCTTTGCTGTTGTATTTGGTCTTATTGGAGCAGTGATTTTATTTATCGTTGCTTCAGTAGATATCTATGGAGTACTTGCATATACAGTAAATGTATACGCAAATGGTTTACATCCAGAAGATTTTCATCAAGTTATTGTTAGTCAAATAATTGGTGCAGTAGATTTATACCTAATTGCAATTGTTATGTTAATTTTTGCATTTGGAATATATGAACTTTTTATTTCAAAAATCGAAGCTGCTGAGAATAAAGAGACAGGACAAAATATCCTAGCTATTAGTTCTTTAGACCAATTAAAAGATAAAATTGCAAAAGTTATTGTTATGGTTTTAGTAGTAGGATTCTTTCAAAGAGTTTTACATACAGAATATAATGGTGCTTTAGAAATGTTATATTTTGCAATGTCTATTATGGTACTTGCAATAGGACTTTTCTTTTTAGGAAAAGTTGGTAAAAAAGAAGAAAAAAAAGAGATTAAAGGTTAATAGAAAATGTCAAAAATATTTGTAGATGCGTGTTTAAGAAAAGAGACTCCTTATACTCCAGTGTGGATGATGAGACAAGCTGGAAGATACTTACCAGAATATATGGAAGTAAGAGCGCAAGCAGGAAACTTTTTAAATCTTTGTCATGACCCAGAAAAAGCTTGCGAAGTTACTATTCAACCACTTGATATAGTTGGTGTTGATGCAGCAATTTTATTTTCTGATATTTTAGTAATTCCAAATGAAATGGGAATGCACTTAGATTTTATCAAAGGTGAAGGACCAATTTTTAAAGATCCTATCGTAACAGAAGAAGATGTTGATGATTTACTTGGTGGTGAAGCAGCAGCTGATAAACTCACTTATGTATATGAAACAATTAAACTATTAAAACAAAAATTACCAGAAGATAAAGCTCTTATTGGATTTACAGGGGCTCCTTGGACACTTGCAACATATATGATTGAAGGCCAAGGAACTAAAACATATAATATTTGTAAGAAGATGATGTATTCAAATCCTGAATTACTTCATAAGATTCTTAGAAAAGTAACTGAAGTAGTTAAATTTTATATGATTAAACAAATTGAAGCTGGTGCTGATGTTGTTCAAATCTTTGATTCATGGGCAGCTGCTATTGAGCCAGGAAGATATGATGAGTTCTCATGGAAATATATGGTAGAAATTGCTGAGTATATTAAAGAAAGATACCCTGATATCCCAGTTATCATGTTCCCTAAAGGTGTTTCTGCTTTTATTAACATGGGTGGTGTATATGGAAACTTTGATGTATTTGGTGTAGATTGGGGAACTCCTATGTCTATGGCTAAAGCAAAACTTGGAGATAAATATGTTCTTCAAGGAAATATGGAACCTTGTAGATTATACTCAAAAGAAGAGACTACTAAATGTGTAGAAAAAATCCAAGAAACTATGCAGGGGGTTGGTCATATATTTAACTTAGGACATGGTATTTTACCAGATGTTCCGGTTGAAAATGCAAAACACTTTGTATCAGAATGTCAAAGAGTTTCAAAAAAATAAATCTTAAATCTCATAATAAGTAGGTTTTTACCTACTTATTTTCTAAAAAGTAAATCATGTCATATTCAAATTCTATTATTTTTGGTCCAATCCCTTCACGAAGGTTTGGCATATCTTTAGGTGTTGACCTTTCTCCTTCTTCTAAGCAGTGTAATTTTGATTGTTTATATTGTGAGCTTGAAAAAGCTAAAACAGTTGATTCTATGACTTCTTATCCTAGTGTATTAGGAGTTGTGAATGCAATTAAAGAATCTTTTGCAAAACATCCAAGTATTGATGTAATAACTATAACTGCAAATGGTGAGCCTACTTTATATCCATATCTTGATAAATTAGTTGATGAAATAAATAAGATAAAACAAAATGCAAAAACCCTTATTCTTTCTAATGGAAGTACAATATATGATGAAAAGATTTTTGTAACTTTACTAAAATTTGATACAGTGAAGTTATCACTTGATTGTGTAAGTGAAAAATGTTTTAAAAAGCTTGATAGAATTCATAATAATATAGATGTAAAAAAGATAGTAGAATCTATGATAAGTTTCTCAAAAATTACAAAAAATCAATTTGTCTTAGAAATTCTTTTTGTAAAAGATTTGAATGATAAAAAAGAAGAGATAAATCTTTTATATGAAGCAGTTAAGAAGATAAATCCAAGTAGGGTAGATATAGGGACAATAGATAGACCTCCTGCATATGATGTAAAGCCAGTTTCTTTTGAACAACTTGAAAATGTAGCGAATAAATTTGAGGGTATAAATGTAAATATTGCTTATAAAAATCGCCCAAAACAGACAAATAGTTTTTCTGAAGATGAAATAGTATCTATGTTGAAAAGAAGACCTTTGACAAGTGATGATATTGATAATTTATTCGATGAGAAAAGTAAAGATTTACTTAAAAACTTAGTTGAAAAAGGTCTTATTTCTATTATTGATAGTAGTGGTGTAAATTTTTATAAATTTTTGTAAAAAAGACTAAAAATATCTTGACAAAAAAAGAATTTTTAAATATAATTCCACTCCATTTAAAAATGAAGTCAGATTCCGGCATAGCTCAGTGGTAGAGTAGATGACTGTTAATCATTTGGTCCCTGGTTCGAATCCAGGTGCCGGAGCCATTTAACTTCAATTTTAAATCAATTTATTTTTATACATTCCGGCATAGCTCAGTGGTAGAGTAGATGACTGTTAATCATTTGGTCCCTGGTTCGAATCCAGGTGCCGGAGCCATTAAAAGCTTTTAGATATTTGAACATTAGTTCTTTTATCTAGAAGCTTTTTTTTTGCCTTTCTTTATAAAATATTTATATTGATTCTTCTTTGAACTTCAGATTTAAACTTAAAAAATATTTTTAATAATTATTAGATATAATCTTTTTAAATATTAAATAAAATGAAATATATTGATATTAACTAGATATTGTTTCAATTATTATTTTAAAGGAATTATATGAGTAAAATAGAAATAAAATTTGAATTTGATTTTGGTGAAAATAGAAGTTTTACTAATGAATTTACAAAAGAACAACTATGTTCTTTATTAGAAATTATTAACGTAGGTGGAAGAAAAAAAATGAATAATTGCTGTTTTCATTCAAATGGAAATAATTTATCTTATTCAGCCTCTAAAATGAATGGTAAGAAATATGAATTAAAAAGAAATAGTGTAAAAAATGAAATTATAAGTAAGTTAAGAAGATATGGACATAGTTGTTAAAGTTTAATTTAGTATATATATACAATATAAGTTTAAGAAGATATAATTTTCCAACTAAAAAAATGGATTAAAAAATGAAATTAAAAAAATGGATATTTATAGCAATACTACTAACGATATTTTATTATGCTTTTATTGTTAACTTTTTTGTAACACTATCAATTATTGCTTCTTTGTTTGTAGTATTTAGATTATATAAATTTTATGCAAGAAGAAAACTAAATAAGTTATCAGCTTCAAAAGAGTTGTTTAGGCAGAGTCATTTAGGACATTTTATTGCTCTTGTTGCTAAGGTTGCTAAAGCTGATGGAAGAGTAGATGAATTAGAAGCTCAGCTTATTGGTATGATGTTTGATGACATTTCTAAACTGTTTGATGAGAAAGATAAAACAAGAGCTATCATGAAAGAGATTTTCAATGAGGAAAAAGAGAAAATCGATGACGTGAAAGAGATAGCTAAATCTTTAAATAATCTACTTGGTAGAAGTATACTTAAACGTAGGCAGTTTATAAGTTTTTTAATTCAACTTGCATTTATAGATAAGGGTATTAGTTCTGATGAAGAGAAAGTTTTACTTGAAATTGCAAAAGAATTAAATATTTCTCCTGAGGTGTATGATGCTATTGTAAAGAATTTTGAAAACAAAATGAAAAATAATCAACAAACTATGAGTGCATCAGAGGCTTATAAAATCTTAGGTGTAAAAGAAGATGATGATATGAATACTGTTAAAAAGACATATCGAAAATTGATTCGTGAGTATCATCCTGATATTATTAGTTCACAGGAAAAAGATGAATCTTATATCGAAGAAGCGACTGCTAAAACGCAGGAAATAAACCAAGCTTATCAAGTTATTAAAGACTTAAAAAAATAGATTCTAAAAGAATAGTATTAAATAGTTTAATACTATTCAAAGCTAAAAAGCTTTAAACTTCTTCTTTCTAAAATCATCGAGGAGCAAATTATGAAAATATTTAAATATATTCAAACTACAACAAAGCTTCTTATTGTCTGGCTCTAGCCACTTACTTTTTTTACTGATATTTTTATCACTTTTTTCATATTACATTTGACGTAATTTTTTACAAACATTTCATATATTTTATAGGATAAATTATGGAACTTACTATAGAAACATATATACTTATTAATTTTATTTTAGTACTTAGCTCTATTTTACAAATGGCAACTGGTGTTACGGTTGGTATTATAATTGTACCTTTTTTAGCAATGATTAGTTATACACTTATTCCCGTACCTATAGCTTTTGCTTCTTTAGCTTTGACAGTTATGATGGCATATAAAGGTAGAGAACATATAGATACAAAAAATATATTTCAAATTAGTCTAGGAATGATAGCTGGTATTTTACTTTCAATTTTTATTTTAAAGAATATTAAATTTGAATACTTAGGACTTGTATTTGGAGTATTTATTTTGATCTCTATTTTTATAAGTATTAGAATAAAAACATTTACTTTAAATAAAGGTATAAACTATTCAGGTGGTTTTATAGCTGGGGTTATGGGTTCCATGGCAGCTGTGGGAGGTCAAATCCTAGCTCTTTTATTTCAAAACCATTCTTTAGAGTCCTTAAAATCAACTTTAGCTTTTTTATATACTCTATTTTCAACACTGATGTTAATTATGTTCTATGTTTTTGGTGAGTTTTCTTATACTCAATTTATATCAGGGATTTACATGATGCCAGGGTTTATTATTGGCTTTTTTATTGCACCTATTTTTTCTAAATATTTTAATCCCAAATATAGTAAAACGGTGATACTTTTTATGGCAACACTAGGTTCTTTAGTTTTGATATTAAAAAGTCTTATGTAGTTGTCAATAAACTATCCTGTTGAAGAAAACTATATGATGCATGAAGTACAATGAGTTAAATATTTGGTGTATTATTTTTAGGTGGTATTTGTTTTACTATGTCTATTTTTGTAGCTGATTTAGCATTTTTGACATTTTCTGAGCTTATTTTTCAAGCAAAGGTTGGTATACTTTGTGCTTCTTTATTTGCTGGATTATTTGGATTTTTTTGGTTAAAATATGTTGCAAAGAAGCTAGACTAAATAAAAAGGTGAAGTATGAAGAAAGTGTTACTTGTTGAAGATGACTTAGTTCTACAAAAATTGATAAATGAGTATTTGGAAGAATACAATTATCTCTGTAGTGCTTTTTCAAATCCAACAGATGCTTTAGAGTCTTTTAAAGAAAACCCAGATGATTTCACTATAGCTATACTCGATCTTGGCTTACCAAATATGGATGGTTTTGATTTATTTAAGAAACTAAAAGAGATAAAAGATATACCTATTATTATTTCAACTGCAAGGGATGATATTGGGAATAAAATATATGGTTTTGAGCTTGGTACTGATGATTATCTTTCAAAACCTTATGAACCTAGAGAATTAGTTCTTAGAATAGAAGCTACTTTAAAAAAGTATAATAAGTCTGATTCCCTTAAAATACATGAATTAAGTATTGATATAAATGAATCAAGGGTTTTTTTAAGTGGTATTGAAATAGAGTTTACTAAAATTGAAAAAGAGATTTTTTTACTATTTATAAATAATTTAAATAAAATCATATCAAGAGAAGATATAGTAAATCAAACTTCACTTAAAGATGATACAAAAAACAGAACAGTTGATATGCATGTAAGTAATATTAGATATAAGATTGATGATGATTCAAAAGAACCTAGATACATAAAAGCTATTTGGGGTATTGGCTATAAGTTTTTTTATGACAATTAGAAAACGACTCTTTATATCATTCTCTTTAATCCTATTGATTGTTGCATTTATCATAGGAGTATTTTTTTATACTATTTATAACCTAAATAGTATTAACTCTCAACAAAATCATAGGTATGATCAACTAATAAGAGTGGAAAAGCTAAAAGAGTTTAATAACTCTTATTCTTGGATAGTTTTTAATATTATAACTGATTTTGACAAGATAGAGATAGTAAATGAAAGAATTAAAAAAGCAGATAAACTTTTTGAAAATTTAAGTAAACAGAAAAACGAAATTATAGATAATTCAGAATCAGAAAAAGAAAAAAAGAATCTAATTTTGATTTTTAGAGACTTTGAGATTATGCAAAAACTTATAAAAGAAAAATTATATAATCTAGTACTTAATAAAAGTGGTGACTTTACGGTATTTAATGTAAGTTTTGAACAAATAAATGTAGATACTCAAAAACTACTTGAAGAAGAGATAAAATATTTACAAGATAAACTAAATCAAACTCAAAATAAAAGAGAAGATTTCTTAGATACTATAAAACTTGAGTTAGTTGTTTTATTTATTGTCTTATTTTTACTTAGTTTTGTAATCTCTTCAAAAATTATAACTGAGATAAAAGAGAAACTTCATAGGCTTAACCAAGGTGTTTTACAACTATTTAAAAATGATGAAGAAACTATTAAAGTTAATATTGGGGAGAACAATGAGCTTAGGGAAATAACCAAAAATCTAAACTCATATTTGGAAAAGCAATCAGATATTATACACTCAAGAGAAGAACTTTTGCGAAATATTAGCCACGAATTAAAAACTCCTATTGCAAAAGGAAAATTTATGGTTCAAAAAATTGAAAAAAAAGATAATAGCCAAATAATAAAAGATATAAATACAATTTTTTATGATATTGAAAAACTTACAAATAAACTTCTTGAAAGAGAGAAATTAAACTTCGCAGTTTTAAAAATGAAAAAATTTAAATCTAGTAGTTTGATATTAGAATCTTTATCAAAACTTTCTATTGAAGATGAATCCAAAGTTACTGTAAATATAAAAGATGATTTTAATATAGATGGAGATTTTTACTACTTAACGATTGTACTTAAGAACTTGATTGACAATGCTATGAAATATGCTAAAGAATTTCCTATTGTAATAGAGAGTAAAAATGATCAGGTTTATATAAAAAATATTGCAGATGAACTTTCAAATGATTTGATATATTATATTCAACCCTTTACAAGAGAACCAAATCAGCAGCAAGGACATGGATTAGGACTAAATATTGTAAGTAAAATTTTAGAACTTCATAAATTTGATTTGAAATATAAATATAAAAATTCATATAATATATTTATAGTATCATTTAAATAAATCAGATTACTTTATTTGTTTTAAGTTAATAATGTAAATTTAAAATAATACGTCGCGGTGGAGGAAGCAAGGAGATATATTATAATAAATAAACATTAATAAATATAAAATATTAAAAGCTATTGATATAATCTAGAGTTTAACCAGACAAACTAGAAGATAATAGACCTAAACTTAAAAATAACATAACAACCACAAGTATTAAGTTAAAAAAAATCCATAATAGCTTCTTCTTAATAGTTTTATATTTTCAATTTTAAAATATTTTTGTAAAGTTAAAAAGTATATATTGATTGACAGTCTCTTGACAGTTTTGAATTGGCTATTTTAAACTTAAATATAATGTTTAATTAGTTAATAAAACTTGTTTGATAATAAGATAATATGCTAAAGAGTTTATTTTTAATAAATAATATGAATTTAAAAACAGTATGTTTCAATTTATATAAAACTAAAACATACTGTGTTAATAAGTAATAAGTTAAAGTATCTTATTTAAGTCTTATCCTAAGGTATAAGATAACAAACCTAAACTTACAAATAAAGCTGTCACTATTAATATTAAATTTTTTAAGAATTTCATAATAACTCCTTTAAATTATTTTTTTATAATCTAATTATAAAAAATCTTTGCAAAGTTAAAAAGCGTATAGTTCTTGACAATTAGTTGACAATTTTGAAATATGAATTATTATTGATTTAAGAAGTAACTAGATAGTTACTTCTTATTAGATTTATATAATAGTGATGAAATATATTATTTCAATTTTTGTGCTACAAGTTGATTTACAACTTTTGGATTTGCTTTTCCTTGTGTAGATTTAAGGACTTGTCCTACAAAAAAGCCTAATAGTTTTGTATTGCCTTCTTTAAACTTAGATACATTGTCTGGGTTTTTCTCCATGATTTCATCTATAATTGGTAAAATTATAGATGGATCGCTTATTTGTATAAGTCCTTTGTTTTCAACTATTTGTGCTGGATTTTCTCCTGTTTTTGCCATATCTTCAAATACTTGTTTTGCAATTTTACTTGAAATAATTTCATCATCTATCATTTTAACAAGTTGGGCTATTTGTTTAGCATCAAATTTTAATTCATTTGATTCTTTTAGTTCTCTAGCTACTTCTGTTACTATAATATTTGCTAAGTTAATAGGACTGTTAAGTTCAGATAATCCCTCTTTGTAAAATGATGAGAGCTTTTCATCTCTTGCTAAAATATTTCCTACTTCTGCATTTAGTCCTAGTTCGTTTGTATATTTATCAAATAGTATTTGTTGTTCACTATTCATAGATACTTCAGTTCCAACTATTTGTTCATTTTTAGCTTGTTTCTTTTGTTCTACTTTTTCAACTGGTTTATCAGATGTTTTTTTAGCCCAAGAGTCTTTTAATCCTACGATTTTATTAAATACTGGTTTTTCATCTGTATAATCAACTGGGTCAGCATAGAAGTAACCTTGTCTTTCAAATTGGAATCTTTCATCTATCTTTTCAGTAACAATTGCAGGTTCTATTAAAGCATCTTTGATAATTGTAAGAGAGTTAGGGTTTAAGTCTTCTAATCCTTCTGGAGCTTCACTAGCATATAATCTATCATATACTCTTACTTCTGCTTTGATAGCCTCTTTTGCACTTACCCATTGGATTGCACTTTTTACTTTGATACCACTAGTATCATTACCACTTTTTGAATCTGGATGATATTCTACTTTTAGTTCAACTACTTTTCCATTTTCATCTTTGATAACTTCTTTGCAAGTAATGATAAATCCATGTCTTAGACGTACTGGTTGAGTAGGGGTAAGTCTAAAGTATCCTTTTGGAGGATTTTCATTAAAATCATCTCTTTCTATATATAATTCATTTGAGAAAGGTATCTCTCTTGTTCCTTCTTTTGGAACATCATGAGGATAATATGGAGCATCAATCTCTTCTGTGCCTTCATAGTTTACAATTGTAACTTTTAGTGGGTCAAGTACAGTTAATACTCTTGGTACTTTAGTATTCAAATCATCTCTGATACAAAACTCTAGTTGTGCTACATCTACCATAGAGTTTGCTTTTGCAATACCTATTTGGTCACAGAAGTTTAGAATAGATTCTTTTGTATATCCTCTTCTTTTATATCCAGCAATTGTAGGCATTCTTGGGTCATCCCAACCACTTACATAGTTCCCATCTACAAGTTCAAGTAGTTTTCTTTTACTCATAACTGTATAATTGATACCAAGTCTTGCAAATTCGTGTTGGTAAGGTCTTGGAGCTTCTAATCCTAAGGTATCTAAAACCCAATCATAAATATCTCTATTGTTTTCAAATTCTAAGGTACAAATAGAGTGAGATACGCCTTCAATATAATCAGATAAACAATGAGCAAAATCATACATAGGATAAATAGACCACTCATCTTCTGTTCTAAAGTGATGGGCATGTCGGATTCTATATAATAGCGGATCTCTTAGTTTCATATTAGCAGCGCTCATATCAATTTTAGCTCTTAATACATGCTCTCCATCTTTAAATTCACCATTTTTCATTTTTTCAAAAAGCTCAAGGTTTTCTTCTATTGAACGAGAAGCATATTCACTTCGTTTTCCTGCTTCTGTAACAGTTCCACGGAATTCTCTCATTTGCTCTTCATCGATACTATCTACATATGCTTTACCCATTTTGATAAGTTGTATAGCGTAATCATATATCTTTGGAAAGTAATCAGAAGTAAAATATACATTTTCTCCCCAGTTGAATCCAAGCCATTGTACAGCATCTTTTAGAGCCTCAACGTATTTTGTATCTTCTTTAGTTGGATTTGTATCATCCATTCTAAGGTTACAATGACCTTTATAGTCACTAGCAATACCAAAATTTATACAGATAGATTTAGCATGTCCAATATGTGGGAAACCATTTGGCTCTGGAGGAAATCTAGTAATAACCTCTTCATATTTCCCTGACTTTAAGTCCTCTTCTACTATAGACCGTAAAAAATCTTTACTCTCACTCATTATTATTAAACCTTTTGATTTTGAAACTTTTATAAGGGTTATATTTTATCTAATTTGTGCTTATATCATCTTAGATAAAGAAGTTATTTTAGAGGTATTATTAGTCATATAAAAATTGATATAGGATAGATGATTTTATAATATAATCAAAATAAGTGAAATATTATTGATAATTAAATATATCATTTATATTTATGTAGTGCCTATATTTAAGGTAAATTTATAAAACATTTTGAACTTTTATAATTAAATATCATCTTCTCAAATCTTTTAAGTTTGATGATAGTAGAATGATAACAAATTCTAAGTAGGATATTATTATGAGTAAGCTTGTGTTAGCTTTATCTTTTTTAATGATTTTTTTTCTAGGTTGTGATAATAAAGATATAGAAAAAACTACAAAAGAACAAAAACAAACGATAACAGTATTTACTCCTAATTTTGATGAAGCTATTAGTGGTCCTATAAAAATGGAAGTAGAAGCTTTTGAGAAAAAAACAAATTCTACAGTACGAATAGTTGCTTCTGGTTGGGAAAGTATGACCCAAAGAATAGAAGAATCCTTAAATGATAAAAACATAAATTATGATATCTTTGTAGTATTGGCATCTTGGGGTGGTTCAATCTTACAAAATACAGCTGCTTCAATTCCTCAAAATATAAAAGAAAAAATTGATTGGGATGATGTTCTTCCTATATATAAAAATAATGTATTAGCTCTTAATAATAAAGCATATTTTTTACCATATGATGGTGATAATATAAATTTATATTATAGAAAAGATATTATAGAAAATGATGAATATAAAAAAAGATTTAAAAAAGAGTATGGATATGAATTAGAAGTTCCCAAAACTTGGAAAGAGTTCAATGATATAGCAAGCTTTTTTAATAACTGGGATTGGGATAAAGATGGAGAGGTTGAATATGGTTTTGCTGGAAGTAGGGTAAAAGATTATGCTACTGCACTATTGTTTTTAACTAAAGCTGCTGCTTATGCAAAACATCCAGATGATAAAGCATACTATTTTGATATAAATAATATGAAAGCAAAGATTGATAATCCTGGTTTTGTTAAAGCACTTGAAGAGTATATTGATATTATGAAATATGCACCAAAACAAGTAATGAATTTTTCGCCACTAGAAGTAAGACAAAGTCTTATCACAGGAAATGTTTTGATGGCAATAGATTGGGCAAATATTGGTACAATGTCTCAAAACTCTTTAGAATCACAAATAAAAGATAAAATCGGCATAGCTAAACTTCCAGGTTCAAATGAAGTTTATAATTCAAAAACAGATAAATGGGAAAAAAGATATAATGCTCCTTCCTCAATAGTTGGGAATTGGATTATTGTAGTAAATAAAAATTCAAAAAATAAAAAACTAGCATTTGATTTTGCTGCACATATGACATCAAAAGCTATTACTAGTAAATATGTAGTGCAAGGTTGGAGTGGCATAAATCCATCAAGATATTCACATCTAATTTTAGATAAAAATATAGAAGCTTGGACAGCAAGTGGATTTAGCAAAGATTTTGCCAAAAAATATTTAACAGCAATAAATGAATCTCTTTCAATGAAAAATGTAATGAATGATATTAGAATACCTGGTTCTAATCTATATTATGATGTTTTAGAAGAATATATTGATAAAGCTATTAGAAAAGAATTGTCCGCAAAGGATGCCTTAGAAATTACAGCAAGTAAGTGGAATGATATTACACAAAAACTTGATGCTAAAAAACAATTACAGTTTTATAAGGAATCAATAAATGAGTAATATAAAAATAAGAAATCTCATACTATATATATTCCTTGTAATAGGTATAGGCATTGCCCTAAGTGGTACTATTTTATACCTTTCATTAAATAATCTATCTTCTTTAAATAAAGAAATGATACTTATTAGTGATACAAAAAATAGCTTTTTAAATGTAAAGTTACAAACAGAGCAACTACTAATTACTAAAGACTTAGCTAAATCTAAAATCGAATGGATTGAATCTATTAAAAAATTTGATGAAGATAGTAAGTTTCTAAAACCTAAACATCAAGAAGTTTTTAATAATTCTTGGTATATATCAAAAAAAGAGATAGAAAAAATTATAAAAGATTTAAATAATGATATATTAAAACCTTATAATTTAGAGAAAAAATCAATTTCTATGTTAAAAGGCGAAATGTTTGCATTGAATGAAAAAACAAAATTTTATACATTAATCCTTTCATTGATTAAAAAAATTGAGTTTTTAATACAATATGAAGAGTTTATTTTTAACGATTTATCTAAATTAGATAGTATGGAAAGAGATAATATTAATCAACAAATTTCAAAAACGATAATAAACACGGTGCTTTTTATTATTATAACTGTTGGTTTAATGCTTATTGCGATATTTATACTAAATAAAAAGATATTAAAAATTGAACAAGAATTAGTAGATTCTAAAAAAGAACTACATGATAATGTAATAAAATTAGAAGATTCCAAATTGCTTTTAAAAAATATAATTGATACAGTTCCTGTTTCTATATTTTGGAAAAATATAGATGGTGAATATATGGGATTAAATAAAACATTTCTTCAAGAGTGTAAATTAGATTCTGTAGATGATATTTTAGGTAAAACTGATTTTGATTTGCCATGGAAAAATATTAAGGCAAAACATTATAGAAGAATTGACTTTGAAGTTATTAATAGTGGTGAATCAAAACTTCAAATAGAAGAAACCTATGTCAGAGATAATGGTGATGAATCTTTTTTATTGAAATCAAAAGTGCCTTTAAAAAATATACAGAATGAGATTATTGGAGTTTTAGGAGTATCTATAGATATAACTCAAACTAAAATAATGTATAACGAGCTAAATCAAAAAGATAAACTTTTAGCTCAACAATCTAAAATGGCAGCTATGGGTGAGATGCTTGAAAATATTGCACATCAGTGGAGACAACCACTTTCAATGATATCAAGTACAGCTAGTGGGATGGAAGTAAAAAAAGAATTTGATACCTTAGATGAAGAGTATTTTAAAGAAGCCATCCATCATATAATGGAATCAACTAGTTTTTTAAATCAAACAATTGAAGATTTCAGGAATTATTTTAAAGAAGATAAAGAGATAAAAGAATTTACTATAACTAAATCTTTAGACAAAGCTCTGTTTATATCTGATTCAAGAATAAAAAATAGATCAATAAAGGTTGTTAAAAATGCTCAACCATTAAATGCATTTGGTTTAGAAAATGAATTTATTCAAATTATTATGAATATAATAAATAATGCAATTGACGTCCTTGATGAAAAAAATATTAGTGAAAAAATAATCTTAATTGAAACAAATCAAACTGATAAATATACTGAATTGTCTATTCATGATAATGGAGGAGGGATTCCTCACGAGATATTAAATAAAGTATTTGAAGCTTATTTTACAACTAAAGACTTTACTGACGGCACTGGTATAGGACTACATATGTCAAGAGATATGATTGAAAAACACATGAGTGGATTTATAAGTGTTAGCAATGAAGAGTTTATCTTTGATGATATTGAATATATAGGTGCAAAATTTATTCTAAGATTACCAAGTAATGAAGTTTTAGTTTAGTTCTTTATTAATAAATTCTTCTAATCCAGTATTTTTAATAGGAACTATTTTTGTGAACTTTACTATATCTTTGTCAATAGGCATTCCTCCTATTTTACTTTGTATCAATTCAATATGTAAAGAGTCGTTTTTTAAAGAGAATTGTACATAGTTGTAGTATGTTGAAGCTTCTTTATTTATTTGCTTAAAGTTTATAGTTTCAACTCTTAAAGAAGTATAATCAACCTTTCCTTTATCAAATAATAATGTAAAAATAAAATAAGGTAATATATTTGGATTTATTTTTTCTATATCTGTTTCTTCATTAAATATATTCTGAATAACTTTTGAAAAATAATCTTTGTTCATTATCCCAATATCTTTTAATACTTCTGAATTAATATATTCATATACAAAAGAAGAGTTCTCTTTCATAAAGTTTTTTAACTCATTTAATTGTAAAGGGCTTAATGGTTTTTTTTCTTGCATTTTTATTTCCATATATATTTATTCTATGTATCTTTTTTAAATACTTTTATAAAATGATATTAACAAAGTGTTTATAAATTGCCTGTAATTGTTAAACAAGCTTTTAATTGAGTTATTCAATGATTAAAAAAGAGTTACCTTCTGAAACTGAAATTTATTGCAGGATAAAAAGAAAAAACTAGAATTGATTTTTAGCATCTAATATCTCAGTATTATGAAGTGGTAATATAGGTTCAACTACACTGTATAAAAACTTATTGTTATCAAAAACAGTTTTTGAAATAATTCCTACTAATTGCTTATCTTGAAATACGCCACCACCACTATTTGAAGGAATAGCTAAACAACTACTTCTTATTTCATTTTTTTTTGTTAAATCAGATAAATCTAGAGAAGTATTAAGTCCTGTAGGAGTATTTTTAGCTTTATAAAACTTACAGTTCTTTTCTTGCAAAAGTGTATTGTAAAACATTCCAATTTTTGACATAGAATAGTATTTAAATGTTCCAGGTTTATTTAGGTTTAGTTTTGATACTTTTAGTTTAGAAACAGCATCTGTTTTTATATAATTTAAATCAAATTGTATGTTTTTAGATTTTTGAATATTACAATGCTTTGCAGTATATATTTTATTATCAGCATGAATACCATTGCAGTTTTTGAATCTTATGAAGTAGTTATATTCTTTGTTAAAAGTGGGTTTGTGAGAATTGATATCCAAATATTTAGGAATCTCTTCTAAACTATTTTTAGGAAAAATATATTTAGGCACTAAGTTATTTATATATTTATCAAGCTTAAGAATATTATTACTCATTGCTTTTATCGTAAACTCTGGGTCAGGGTCTTGTATTAGAATTTTTTTGAATTTTATCAAACAATTCTTAGTGGATTTTAAATAGATATATGACAATCTGGTATTCTCACTAAATTGTTTGGCTTTTTTATATTTCTCAATACAATCATCCCAAGTAAAAGCATAAAGGTAATTAATATTCATTAGTAGAATATAGATTACTATATATAACTTTCTCATAATATAGAATTATACCATATTTTATTACTATTATAAAGTTTTTAAACTAAACTTCAAATACACAAAATTATAATATACTCACACATGAATATTAAATAGGGTGATAAATGAAAGAAAAAATTAAAAAATATATTAAAGAAGGTATTATATTTATTGTAGTTTTGACAATTGCACTTAATGCAATGAGTTATTATCGGTCTTTAGATTTAAATAAAGACAAATTAGATTTTGAAAGTGTTAAGCTTCTTGATGATACAACTATTTACAATATTCCTAAAGATAAACCTATTCTTGTTCATTTTTGGGCTACTTGGTGTCCTGTTTGTAAAGTAGAAGCACCAAATATAGAAAAAATATCAAAAGATTATGAAGTGATAACTATTGCAGTTCAATCAGGTGATAAAGAAGAAATTCAAAGGTATTTAGATGAACGTGATTTATCATTTAAAGTAGTAAATGACAAAGATGGTTTTTATTCACGTAAGTTTAATATAAAAGTTTTTCCTACAACTCTAATATATGACAAAAATCGTAATTTAAAATTTAGTGAAGTAGGATATACCTCTACAGCTGGGCTTTATTCAAGAATGTTATTAGCTAAATAATTTTTATGTACTGTTAAGATTTTAATTTACTTTTTAAGATAATTTTACCTGCTTCAACACCTGGTTGGTCATAAGTATTAATATATAAAAATCTTCCTACAATGGAAGTTAAAAGTTCGTAAGAAAACATTAATCTTGCTAGATTATATTCATCGACTTTTTCAATAGTTATAGTATCACATGGTATATCTTTTAAATCTTGCACAGCCTTTATTGTAGCATCTGCTTGGTGGTTTATAAGCTCTGAGAACTTAAGGTTATTAATATAATCTAACTCTTCTAATCCTTTTAATTTTACATCAGGAATTTTAGAATTGTCTAAAAAGTTTTTTATTTTTATAAAAGTAACTGTTTTATCTCTTTTCCCCTCTACTATAAGCTGTAAAAAACTATGTTGGTCAACAGGCCCTAATAGACCAATTGGAGTTAAACCTTGGTTTGTATTGTCATTATCGATTTTCCCTAAACTCTCTCCCCATAACTGTACATACCATTTGTTAAAACCTTCAAGTTCACTTGCATATGAGAAAACGATATTATTATTGAATTTATGTTTTAGTTCAGACATAAATCTTGCTTTTGTCATAAGCTCTTTGTATAAATTTTCTTGTTCAAAAAATTCTTTATATATATCCTTACAACCAAGTAATAATTCATCAATATCAACGCCAATGATAGCAAGAGGAACTAATCCTACATTTGAAAATACAGAGAATCTTCCTCCTACATTTTTAGGTATTTCAAAACTTTTCATTTCATTTGCTTTTGCAAAGGTATTTAGCTTACTATCTGTTTCTGTAATAGTGATACAGTTTGATTTATCTATTTTTGTTTTTGAGTAAAGATATTTAAATACACTGATTGTTTCAATTGTTGTTCCTGATTTACTAACAATTATAAAAAGAGTGTTGTTTAAATCAAGTTTTTCGATTCGACTATTTATATCAATAGGATCAGTTGATTCAAAAAAATGTAATTTTTTATCATAATTATTTGAACGAATTAGAAAATTATATATAGCAAAGGTTCCAAGAGTACTCCCTCCAATACCAATGATTGCAATATGTTTTTGTTTTACAGTTTTTGCATATTTTTTTATTGAAGTTGTATCTTGAAAAGGTAAATCATAATAACCTATTGTTCTTTTCTCTTCTTTAAGTATCTCAAAAATTTCAGTGTCTGAAAGCCTTGGATTAAAATTTGAGTTGTATTCCATGTCTTATCCTTCTATACTTTTTATTACTAAGTCTTGGGCTTCTTTTACTATTAACTCTAAATGCTCTTCACTAATAAAACTTTCTGCATAAATTTTATAGATATCTTCAGTTCCCGATGGTCTTGCTGCAAACCAGCCACTTTTTGTTGTAACTTTAAGACCTCCAATACTTGCTTTATTTCCACTTGCATTTGTATAAATAGCTTCTATTTCTTCTTTTGCTAATGTTTTTGAAGTGATATCTTCTACACTTAATTTTTTTAGTTTTGCTTTTTGTTCAAAATTTGCTGGAGCGTCAACTCTTTTATAATAAGCTTTTCCAAATTCTTCTTCAAATTCTTTATAAATTTCTCCTGGGTCTCTTTTTAGATTTGCAGTAATTTCTGCTGCTAAAAGATTTAAAATGACTCCATCTTTATCCGTTGACCAAGCAGTGCCATCTTTTCTTAAAAATGAGGCTCCTGCACTTTCTTCTCCTCCAAATGCTAAAGTTCCTTTATGTAAGCCTTCAACAAACCACTTAAATCCAACAGGTACTTCAAATAATTTTTTGTTTAAAGAGTTTACTACTTTATCAATCATTGAACTTGAAACTAAAGTTTTACCAACGTAGAGTTCATCTTTCCAAGTTCTATTTGAAAACAAGTACCAAATAGCAACAGCAAGATAATGATTTGGATTCATCAGTCCCATACTTTTTGTAACTATTCCATGTCTATCAAAATCTGGGTCATTTGCAAATGCAATATCATATTTTTTTGATAAATCAATAAGTGAAGACATTGCATATTTAGAAGAACAATCCATCCTTATTTTTCCATCATGGTCACAACTCATAAAAGAGAACGTTGGGTCAATTTTTTGATTTACAATATCTAGTTCTAAACCATAAATTTCATTTATTTTTTTATATACTTCTAGTCCAGAACCACCTAATGGGTCTACTCCTATTTTAAGTTTTGCTTCTTTTATAATGTTCATATCAATAATAGTCTCTAAAGATTCTACGTAGGGTGTTATAAAATCAATAACTTCTAAATATTCTGATTGCATTATTTTGTCTTCATCTATTACTTTTATATCTTTTAAATCATTTTTTAATATTTCATTTGCTCTATTTTCTATAATAGAAGTAACATCTGTATCTGCTGGTCCTCCATTTGGCATATTATATTTATATCCGCCATCACTTGGAGGGTTGTGCGATGGTGTTATAACTATTCCGTCATTTAAAAATTCACTATTTTTATTTGATTCTAAAATAGTGAAGGATAATACTGGAGTGGGAGTAAATTTGTATTTATTTGCTATTTTACATTTTATTTTATTTGCTAAAAAGACTTTTAATGCAGTGATTTGTGCAGGTTCTGATAGTGCATGGGTATCTATACCTATATGCATAATACCATTGATACCTGCATTTTTTCTGTATTCACAAAGTGCTTGTGTGATAGCTAGAATATGATTTTCATTAAAACTTGATTTAAAAGAATTACCTCTATGCCCTGAAGTTCCAAAACTTACTTTCTGAGTTTGTTCTTTGACTTCTGGCTTATTTTTATAATATGCATTTATTAATTCTTTTACATTTACAAGAGTTTCTTTAGGGGCTTTTTTACCTGCTAATTTATTAATCATATCTATCCTTTTGCTATTTTTATTGCTTCTTTACATAAATCTGTAATTTTATCAAAATTACCTTTTTGTATCATTTCTTTGGGAACTATCCATGTTCCTCCTACGCATAAAACATTTTTTAAATTTAAGAAGCTATTCAAGTTTTTTTTATTTATTCCTCCTGTTGGACAGAAAAACATTTTTGAAAAAGGTCCATTAAAGGCTTTTAATATTTCAATTCCTCCACTAAGTGTGGCAGGGAAAAGTTTACAATGATATATATTATTGTTTTGAGCTAACATTACTTCACTTGATGTTGAGACACCTGGGATTAAAGTTATATTTTCTTTTTTTGCAATATCAATTAGCTCTTGGCTTATTCCTGGAGAAAAAATAAACTTAGCTCCTGATTGTTTTGCTTTTATTAAATCTTCTTTATTACAAACAGTTCCTGCTCCAATATTCATAGATGGTAATTTTTCACTTATTAGTTTTATAGCATCAAAAGCTTGAGGTGTTCTAAGAGTTATTTCCATTATATTAATACCTCCTTCACTTAAGGCTTTTGCAAGAGGTAAACAATCTTTTATGTTTTCAATTGCAATTACAGGAACAACTGGTGAAATTGACATTATTTTATTTGCATTCATTATTGATTTTCCTCTCCTGGTAAATTAAAAATAGTTGCACCACTATTTGCACTACTGACATTTTTTCTTATTAAGCTATATAACTCTCTACCAATACCAAAACTATTTTGTTTTAAATCTTTTTCTTCTATTTCTCTTTTTTCTAATTCTTCTTTATCGACTAGAAGATTTAATTTACCATTGATTGCATCTAATTCTATTAAGTCATCATTTTTTATTTTTGCAATCATTCCTTTAGCCTTTGCTTCTGGACTTAAATGAATTGCACTTGCTACTTTCCCTGATGCTCCTGACATTCTTCCATCTGTAATAAGTGCAACTTTATATCCCAAGTCTTGCAATATTCCAAGAGGAGGCAAAAGCTTATGAAGTTCTGGCATACCATTTGCTTGTGGGCCTTGGTATTTTACAACAGCAATAAAATCTTTTTGAAGATTTCCTTTTTGAAATTCTTCATGAAGTTCTTCTTGTGAAGAAAAAACTATAGCTTTTTGTTTTATGTAAAGGTGTTTTTCTTTTAAAGCAGATGTTTTAATAATACTTTGACCTAAGTTCCCATTTAAAAGCTTTAAGCCGCCTTGTTTATTAAATGGATGTTTGTATGATGAAATAACTTCACTATTTTTAGATATTCCATTCACTTTTTTAAAAACAAGTTTTTTATTTTCTAATTTTGGTTCAACAATAAATTCTTTTAAACTTTTTCCAACTATAGTATTGACTTCTTCAAAAATTAATCCGTTTTCTGATAGTTCTTTTATTATAACAGCCATACCTCCAGCATCTCTAAATGCGTTTACATCAGCACTTCCATTTGGATACATTTTAGATAATAGAGGAGTTATTTTTGAAATTTCATCAAAATCTTCCCATGTTAAAATAATTCCACAAGCTTTTGCCATTGCAATTAGATGAATTGTATGATTTGTTGAACCACCAGTTGCCATAAGTCCAACTATTGCATTTATAAAGCTTTTCTCATCAATAATATCACTTATGGAAATATTATTCTTTTTTAAATCATATAAAATCTTTGCACTGTATTTTGTAAGTTCTTCTCTTAAAGGTGTGTTTGTATTTATAAAAGATGAGTTTGGAAGTTGAAGTCCCATCATTTCTAAAAGCATTTGATTTGAGTTAGCTGTTCCAAAAAATGTACATGTTCCACAGCTATGATATGAAGAAGATTCTACTTCTAAAAGTTTTTTTTCATCAATCTTACCTTTTGCATATTCTTGTCTTGATAAGGCTTTTTCTTTATTTGAGATACCTGATTTCATAGGTCCACTAGGAACGAATATAGAAGGAAGATGTCCAAAGGTAAGAGCACTTATCATCAGACCAGGAACGATCTTATCACAAATGCCTAAGTAAAATATACCATCGTAAACATTGTGTGATAATCCAATTGTACTTGCCATTGCTATATTATCTCTACTAAATAAAGAGAGTTCCATACCTGTTTCACCTTGTGTAACTCCATCACACATAGCAGGAACACCTCCTGCAACTTGGGCTGTTGATGAGTAATCTAATAAGGCAGTTTTTAAAATATCTGGATATTTATGATAAGGTTCATGGGCAGATAACATATCATTATAAGAAGTTATTATTCCCATATTATAAGAGCTGTATTCTTTTAATAGACTTTTTTCTTTATCTGTCATTGGAGCTATTACATGGGCTAGGTTGCTACAAGATAAACTTTTTCTACCTTGATTTTTTATTTTTGCATTTTTAATTCTATGAAGATAAATATCTCTACTTTTTTTTGATCTTTTAACAATATTTTCTTTGACTTTTAACAATATTTTATTCATGACTAAAATAAACCTTTAATTTAGATGCATTAAAAAGTATTTTCGAAATAGGATATATATTTTCACTTTTTAAAGCTTTTTTATAAATTTCTAATTTTTCTTTACCTTGAAAATGTAAAAAAAGATTTTTAGATTCTAGAATTGATTTAAGAGTTAAAGTCATTCTGTCATATGGCGCAGTTATTGGATTTGTAGAAATACAAAACTTTTTTATATTTAAATTTAGTGCATCTTTTATTTCTTTACTTTTAGAAAAAAGAGAAGCTGTATGTCCATCGTTCCCCATCCCTAATATTAGAATATCAGTTTGTAAAAACTCTTTTTTATAAAGTTTTGAACATAAATCATCAGATGAAAAACAATCTTTGTTTTCTAAAAATAGTGGTATAAAACTTGCTTTACTAGCTTCCTTTTGAATAAGATATTTTTTTACTAAGTAAGCATTGCTATTTTCATTAGATTCTAAAAGCCATCTTTCATCAACTAATCCTATTTTAACTCTATTCCAATCAAGTTTTACTTTTGATAACTCTTGAAAAAAAAGTTTTGGAGTATTCCCTCCTGATACTAAAAGAGTGGCATTTTCTTTTTTTAAAAGAGTTTCTTTTAATATTGTTGAAACTTCTTTTACAAAATTTTCAACTAAGCTTTTTGAATTTTTATAATCTATAAAATCAATATTATTCATCGTTCCAGCTCCTGCCATCTTTTGCTATAATTTGTATAGCGGCACTAGGACCATCACTACCTGCTGTATATTTTTTCATGGGAGTTAAGTTTTTTTGCCATCCTTCTAAGATAGTATCAGCCCATTTCCAAGCTTCTTCTACTTCATCAAGTCGCATAAAAAGAGTTGCATTTGCTCGAATTACATCTAAAATAAGTCTTTCATATGCATCTGGTTTTCTTTGTACTTTTAATGGTGAGTTTAATTCTAAATCAACTTGTTGAAGTTCCATACTTTCACTTAATCCTGGTATCTTGTTCATAAGTTTAAGCTCAATACTTTCATTTGGTTGCAAAGTTATAACTAATCGATTTGCACTTATAATACTCTCATCTACAGAAAATATAGAGTGAGGGATAGATTTAAACTGAATTACTATTTCGGAGTTTCTTTTTTGCATTCTTTTTCCACTTCTTATGTAAAAAGGTACATTATTCCACCTCCAGTTATCAATATCTATTCTTATGGCTGCAAATGTTTCTGTGTCACTTTGTTTTGAATCTTCCTCAATGTAACCTGGAACTGATTCTCCTTCCGATGAACCTGCTTTATATTGCGCTCTAACAGTCTTTTCTTTAATGTCTTCATCCTTCATTTTTCTAAAAGATCTTAAAACTTTTACTTTTTCATCTCTAATACTATTTGCATCAATAGAACAGGGAGGTTCCATAGCTATTAGACATAATAATTGCATAAGATGGTTTTGAATCATATCTCTTAAAGCCCCATATTCGTCATAATAATCCCATCTACCTTCTACTCCTACACTTTCTGCAACTGTGATTTGAATATGGTCTATGTGATTTGCATTCCACAAGGGAAGAAAAAAGATATTTGAAAATCTAAGAGCAAGTATATTTTGAACTGTATCTTTACCTAAATAGTGGTCAATTCTATATATTTGATTCTCTTTAAAATAGTTTAATACTTTTTTATTTAGTTCTTGGGAACTTTTTAAATCTCTACCTAAAGGTTTTTCTAAAACAACTCTAGAATTATCTGTTATGATTTTCCAGTAACTTAAAGATTGACATATTTGACCAAAAAAATCTGGGCTTGTGGATAAATAGTTTATTCTGTGTCTATTTGGGTATTCGTCTAAAATATTTTTTAAATTTTCAAATGTTTGGTTTTGGTTTAAATCAATATTTACTAGATAGATTTGATTTTTGAACTTACTAAAAAATTCTTCATCAAAGTCATCTATATATTCAAGCAGTTTACTTTTTACTAATTCAATATGTTCTTCTATAGTTATATTTCTTCTTGATACAGTTATAATTCTTGTATCTTCACTTATATAATCATCTTTACAAAGATGATAAAGTGCAGGCATTAGCTTTCTAAATGCTAAATCACCATGCCCACCAAAAAGTATAAAATCACAAAGATTGAATTTAGTACCCATACTAACTACTTTTTTTCTAACTCAAAAAAGTAGTTAGTAGCTTCAACAAAACCATCTACTGAACCACAATCAAATCTTTTACCATCAAATTTATAAGCAAGAACCATTGCATTTTTTGCTTGTGTACAAAGTGCATCAGTAATTTGAAGCTCTCCATTTTTTCCAGGTTTTGTTTTACTAATAACTTCAAAAATCTCTGGCGTTAATATATATCTTCCTATAACTGCAAGATTTGAAGGTGCCTTGTCATTATCTGGTTTTTCAATCATATTTGAGACAATATGCACATTGTCTTTCATTGGTTTACCTTCTATTACACCATACTTATGAACTTCTTCTTTTGGAACTTCCATACAAGCAACAATACAACATTTATATTTTTCATAGAGTTTAACCATTTGTTTTAAAACTCCATCACCTTCTGGATTTACACATAAATCATCTGCTAATATAACTGCAAAAGGACTAGTCTCCCCAACTAAAACTTTTCCTTTATATATTGCATCTCCTAAACCTTTCATCTCATTTTGTCTTGTATATGTAAAGGTACATTTATCGATAATATTTCTAATATCTGCTAACATTTTTTCTTTTGAAGAACCTTGTATTTGATGTTCAAGCTCATATGAAATATCAAAATGATCTGTAATTGCTCTTTTACCTCTTCCTGTAATAACTGACATTACATCACAACCAGCTTCAATGGCTTCTTCTACTCCATATTGAATTAATGGCTTTGTTAATACTGGTAACATCTCTTTTGGCATAGCTTTTGTTGCAGGTAAAAACCTTGTGCCATAACCTGCTGCTGGAAATAAACACTTTGTAATTTTATTCATTTTATATTCTCCTTAAATTTTATATATATCCCTTAAGCCACATTATTTGATATGGCTCAAGGGTGATTTTTGAATCTTTTTTCTCACTATTTTCATTACAATAATTTGAATTTAATAAATCGCATAATGGAAGTTTTATTTCTTGGGGTAAATTTATAGTTATTTTTTCATTACTAAAGTTGTGTAAAGTTAGTATTCTAAAATTTTTGTTAATATTAAATCTATCTATTGCAAAAACCCTATTGTCAAAATTCAAAAAAGAAAATTTTCCAAAAGGGTTAAATGCTTCTTCATTTATTCTGATAGATATCATTCTTTTGTATGAATCAAAAATGGTTTTGGCTAAACTTCCAAGTATAGATAACTCCTGTTCAAGCCAATCAATATTGTATTTTTCTCGGTTTATTGTTCTATTTATTCCTGAATGTTTTACTCCATCATGATAATTTTGTGAAGCAACTAATGAATGGAAATAAATTCCTGGAACACCTGGCATAGCAAGAACTGTAGCTTGGGTTACTAACATCCGTTTAACTCTAAGTAGTTGATCTTCTTCTGGATGTGTTAAGGCATCAATGTAGCTACAATTTAATTCATAAGGTGTTTTACTACCATTTTCTTCTGTTCTGTAAGAAACTAACCCTCCATGATTTTCTACGTTTTGTACTAATTCCTCAATTTCTTCATCACTTAATATGCCTTTTACAGGTCTAAGTCCTATTCCATCGTGACTTGCTGAGAAATTAAAGAAACAAACTTTATCACTTGGAAGTTCTAAGGTTTTTGCCCAGCTAGTCAATTTTTCTGTGTTTGCATGGATAATAGAATTTAATAAAAGAGGTGGTAATGCAAAATTGTAAACCATTTGTGCTTCATCATCACCACTTCCAAAATATGAAATATTTTCATTATGTGGGACATTTGTTTCTGTTATTATGATAACTTCAGGAGCAACTTCATGGAGTACTTCTCTTATTAGTTGTATTAGCTCATGAGTTTGTGGTAGATGTACGCATTGAGTTCCTAATTCTTTCCATATAAAAGCAATAGCATCAAGTCTAATTAAAGTTGCACCTTTTTCAATATAATAAAACATAGCATCAAGTACACTTCTTAGAACTTTATAGCTTTTATAGTTTAAATCAACTTGGTCTTTACTAAAGGTTGTCCAAATATTATGAATTTTCCCATTGTCATCTATATATTCATGTAGAAGTGGTGTTGCTCGTGGTCTTACAACTTTACTTAAATCAATTGTAGGATCAAGTTCTATGAAATAATCTTCAAAATATTTATCTCCTGCTAAAAAAGCTTTAAACCAATCAGAAAATTGTGAAATATGATTTATTACTCCATCTACCATAATTCTATATTCATTTGATAGTTGTTCAACTTCTCTCCATGAGCCCATATTGGGATCTACTGCACTATAGTTTACAACTGAAAAACCATCATCTGATGAGTATGGATAAAAAGGAAGAATATGAATTGAATTTATAATATCTTTTAGATGATTATCCATAAACTCTTTTAGTGTATGAAGTGTTGGTTCACTATTTCTTGAAACTTGATCTCCATAAGTGATAAGCACAATATCTTTTTGGCTTAAGTGATACTCTTTTGAATTGATTCTTTGTTTATACTTATATATTAAATCAACGATACTATCTAACGCCTTTTGTGCAGTTTTTGGAGGATATAGTTTATTTAATCTTTTATTTATATTATGTTTTGAATCTGAGATATGGTTTTTCACTCATTATCCTTTTGAACATATTCATGAAATTTTTCAGAAAAGTCAGGCATTACTGAACGCACTGTAATCCATGGAGATAGTGATGGTATTCCCATTGGATCTTCATAATATTCTTGGGATGCTTCTTTTATAGCTTCTTGAAAAGCTTCAACTGCTTTAATCTCTTTTTCCCGAATAAAGTTTAAACCGTTTAATTTACTAAGCGCATTGTATTTTGATATTTCAAATCTTGATTCTTGAAAATACGTTGCAAGCAATGTTTTGAATGTAGATGGTGAAAAAACAACACCTTCTTGTGCCATAACCCTAAATAATGTTTTGGCTATGTCATTTGACATTTTATAGATACCTCCACCACTATTAGAATCACCTAAGTCTTGATGCTTGTGTTCATATGTATCCATGATTTGGGTTTGACAGATTCTTTTGTTTGATGTATTTTTATATACTTCGCTTAAGGTTGATACTTCAAGTCCCCATGTGGGAGAAATAGCAATACCTCTTCCCATTGATCTAATAAATGAAAATTCTCCAGATAGTGCATATCTAAAACTTTCCATATATTCTAAGTATCTACTATGACCATGTACTTTTTTTAGAGAGTTTATTAAAGGGCTATATAAAAGTCTTGTAGCTCTTCCATGGAGTTTATCTGTTACCCTTGAGTAATAACCTTTATTAAATTCAAAGTCAAGAGCAGGATGAATTATAGGATAGAAAAGTCTTGCGGGAATTTCTCTTGAATAATTAACAATATCACAGTCATGAAGTGCAAAAGCATAAGCATCTTTATCTGTTAATCCATAACCTAACATTGTCCATACGTTTCTACCTTTTCCTGGAGTGTCAAGTCCAGGAAAACCTTCTTGTGTAAGTTCTTTATATAGTTCTTTTATCCTTGGCCCATCGTTCCATAAAACATCGACTTTACAAGGAAGTTCTGCCATAAGTTCTTTTACTTCTTCAAATTGTTCTTTTGTGGCTTTATCCAATCCAAGTATAATCTTATATAAATATTTTACACTTTTTAATTCATCAATTATTTTATGCATGGCAGGTGTTTCAAACTCTGAATATAATGCAGGTAAAAGAAGAACCATTCTTCTTCTTTCACTAAATTTTAAAAGTTCATCTTCCATATCTTCTAAACTTCTTGCTCCAAGGTTTTGAAGTGTAGTAATTACTCCATTTTGAAAAAAATCTGCCATTTATATTTCCTTTTTATATTGATTATTAATAGATTTTAAATTTGTTTTTATTTGTATAAAATTTCTTTTAAAGCTTCATTCCATCCTTCAGGACCTATTTGTTTTGTTTTTATTAAGCCTTTTTTCTCATAATTTAAAAAAGTACCGTCAAATTTCTTAATTAGAATTGATATATCTGCACAAGCAAGCATTGTTTTATCATTTTCTCCATCTCCTAGAGCAATTGTTTTATACTTTTTATCAAATGTATCTTCATAAATTTTTTGAAGTTTTAAGAGAGCGTTTGCTTTATCTTGTCCTAAAGTAATTAGATGATAAAATCTACCTCCCTTAACGATGTCAAATCCTTCTTTTAAACATAATTTTTTTAAAACTTTAATTTTTGATTCATCTTTTATAATAAAGGGTTCACAAAAATCTCTTTTTTTTGCTAACTTTGCATCTTCTATATTCAGTTTTGTTAAAAGAGATATTTCTTTTTTATCCATATCTGAAAAACTTTTGATATTAAATGTTTCTTTATACTCATTGAGAAAACTTAATAGTTCACTATAAGTTTTCCCCATATTTATTTGTTCAAAGTCATTACCTTTAGGTAAAAAAATACCAGCACCATTTTCTACTATAAAAGGATAAGATATTTGAAGTTCTTTTCTTAGTTTTAAAATCTCATATTTTGTTTTACTTGTAACGATTATTAAAGGAATATTATTTAACTTTAAGTAATCAAGCATTTCTTTTGCTTTTTCAAAACTGTATGTTTTATGATCAAGTAGTGTTCCATCTAAATCTGTAAAAACTAGATAATTTTCTGTTTCTTTTTGTAACATAATTCATTGTATCAAATTAGTTTTCTTATATAATACTTTTTTTGTATAAATAATATCCAACTTGATAGTCTATATTTTATATGTATAAAAATTTACTATATGAAATTTATATTACTGATAGTAATTGTTAATATTGTATTAATATAGCTTTTATATAATTTTTCAAACAATTAAAAAAAGGGAAAATATGAAATTAATTAAATTAGGTTTAGCCACAATTTTGACTTCTGGTGCTTTATTTGCAGGGACTTTTACTGTAGATAAATCTCATTCAAACGTAGGATTTAAAGTAAAACATTTGATGATTTCAAATGTTGTTGGGAAATTTGATATGTTTTCTGGAACTATTGAATATGATGAGAAAACTAAAACATTGCAATCTATTTCTGGAAAAGTAGAAGTAAAATCAATTAATACGGCAAATGAAAAAAGAGATAATCATTTAAAAGCAGATGATTTTTTTGCAGCCCAAAAGTATCCATATATTACTTTTGAATCAACAAAAGTTGAAAATGATGAGGTAATTGGAAAGTTTACTCTAAGAGGTGTGACAAAAGAAGTTAAGTTTGAACTTGAAAATAATGGAACTATAATAGACCATAGAGGTAATACTAAAGTAGGCTTGTCTTTATATGGAAAAATAAATAGAAAAGACTATGGAGTTTCATATAATAAAGTATTAGAAGCCGGTGGCGTTGCTGTTGGTGATACAATAAGATTAACTATTGATTTAGAAGGTCTTTTAAAAAAATAAGAAGAGATTATCTCTTCTTATTTTTCTAGTTCTACAATATTTAAATAGTTTTTGAACGTAGTTTGATTTAAATTATCTTTTTTATATGATTCTATTAAATTAATAATAAAGTCAACTACTTTAGATGCTTCAACTTTAATTCCTGTTTTATGGGCAATTCTACTATCTTTTGTACCTTCTAAATGTCCACCAAGAATAAGATCATATCCTTCAACTCTATTTCCTTCTTCATCTCTAACTTTTGTACCTACAAATCCTATATCTGCTATTTGTGGATGAGAACAAGCATTTCCACATCCTGATATTGCAATCATAATATTTTCATTAAATTCTGGAACTCTTTTTTCTAGTTCTTGTACAACTTCTTTTGAATACTCTTTTGTTTCTGTAATACCAAATTTACAAAATTGTTTACCTGTACATGATTGTAATCTAGCCCTAAAAGGTGTTGGATTATATGGATAACCTAATGTAGCAATTTCATCTGCTAAAGTTTGTGCATCAGTTTCTTTTACTCCATAGATAATAAAGTTTTGTGTAGAAGTAAGTGCTAATCCTTTTACTTTATATTTTTTGCATAGTTTGCTTATTGTTTGAAAATCATTACCATCAATTCTTCCTGAGTTTGTAGCAAAGCCAATAAAAGATTCTCCTTTTTGTTTTGCTTTATGAATACCAAAATGGTTTCTTTTTTCAAAAGGAGTTATTTTAGGTTCTATTAAACCTTCTTGTAAAGGATAATCTAATTTTTTTTCAATCTCTTCAATAAACTTTTCTAGTCCCCACTCATTTACTAAGTGTCTAACTCTTGCTTTATTTCTATTTGCTCTGTTTCCATAGTCTCTAAAAATTTCTGCACATGCAACTGTTACATCTTTTATTTGTTCTGCTTTTACATATCTGTTAGCTCTATAGGCAATTTGTTTTGACTTTGAAAGGCCTCCCGCAACTGTTAAATCAAATAGTATTTCTCCTTCATCTGTTTTAAATGCAGTAAAGGCTACATCTTGAACTTCATGTGCTGCTGAATGTTTACCACAACCTGAAATACCTGTTTTATATTTTCTTGGAAAATTACAAAACCTATCATCATTTTTATCAAAATAAGTATCTACTTCTTTTACTAAATTTGAAACATCAATGATTTCATCTGGGTCAAGACCTGCAACAGGAGATGTCATAATTGGTCTAGGTCCATCTCCTGATGCCATTCTAGAAGTTAAGCCTACAGAATCTAATAATTTAAATATTGCTGGGATATCTTTAATTTCAATATAGTGAAACTGAATATTTTGTCTTGTTGTAAAATCAACTAAGCCTTGGGCATAATCTTTTCCTATTTTTGCCATAACTTCAAGTTGTTCAAGATTCATCTTTGCATCAACAATCTTGATTCTTTTCATAAAATATTTTTTATCTTCTGTTTCATCATGATTGATATGTGGATACATTCCATACCATTTTAATAATCCAATATATTCATCACTTAAAGGAATTCCTTCTTGCGCTTCTTTATACATATCTTCAATAACTTTTAGAGGGTTTCTTGATGCTTTTAACTGTTCTACTGCTGATAACTCTTTCTTTTGCATAATTTTTCCTATTTAATATTATTAGTAATAATTGTTATGTTTTGTTAAAATATAAATACCTATATAAAAATACAATCAAAACTAAAGTTGTATTCTATCTTTATTTGTATCTTTTTATATTTAGAATAATGTGTAGGATATATTTTTTTAGTGTTCTTTTAGTGTTCTGTATGAGAAAAGCTTTTTTAAGTAAGATTTCTAGTTTTTAAATTTTTTATTTTAAAACATCTATCATTTTCTTAGTATAAACTTTTTCTATAAGAAGTAGAGAAATAGATAATGTTGTAAATACCCAAAGATGTGGGATAAAAAAACTTAATAATATTAAAGAATATAAGCTTAAAATTAAAAGAGAGTTTTTCATTTTTATACCTTTTAATAATATTATAATATATTTATTATTATTGATAACTTATAAAATAACAATAATTAGTATTTATTATTTAAAATTTTAAAATATTTTTCTCTTTTTATCTCTTTTGCACCTAAACTTTGTAGGTGCTCATTATATACTTGGCAGTCTATAAGTTTTATATTATTTTCTTCTGCTTGTTTACAAAGATGATAAAATGCAACTTTTGATGCATCTTTTTCTTTTGAAAACATACTTTCTCCACAAAATATATTATTTATTAATAGACCATATAATCCACCTACTAATTTGTCTTCCAAATAGCATTCGATTGAAAATGCAAATCCCAATTTATGAAGATTTGTATATGCTTGAATAAAATTATCATCTATCCATGTTTCATTTTCATGTTTTCTTTTAATAGTCGAACAGTTTTTGATAACTTTTTCAAAGTTTTCATTTGATTTAATTTTAAAGTTTTTATTTTTAATTGTTCTATTAAGGCTTTTTGAAACCTTAAATTCATTTGGGTATAAAACCATTCTTTTATTTGGACTATACCAATGTATATGATTATATTCATCAATAAACCAAGGAAAAATTCCTTTTTCATAAGCATTGATAATTCTTTGAGGATGAAAATCTCCCCCTACAGCTACGAGATCATCTTTCATCATTTCTTCACTTGGGAAATCAAAATTATCTTGATCTAGTAAGTAGATAGAGTGTTCTTTATCTAATAATTCCATAAAGTGAATAGTACTAAAAGTCACTAAAAAAGAGAGTTAAAATATTAGTAGTTTGTAACAATTCTAATTTTTTCGTTGTCTTCTACTTCATATTTTATATTATTATGTTGTAGTTGTTCAATTATATATACTAAAATTGATATAGACATTGGTTCAGATTTTAATATTTTATTTTTTTTATCAAATTCAAATTTGAAATATGGATATTCATTTATTATAGATTTTTTTACTTTTTCTATTTGAAATTCAAATTCACTTTTATTGAAACTTTCACATTTGAAGTTTTTGCTAATAATTTTACTTAATTGAACTTGATTTAGAGGTTTTATAATTGTATCTTTGTTGAACTCTTTTTTACATTTTTCACAGTTCTTTTCATCTATACAATCAAAATTATCATTTAATAGATATATTCTCTGTTTTGGATCTATTTCTAAAAGTTTTTTTGCAATTTTTTTACCTATATCATCGGTATAATCAATAAATAGTTTGTCATAATTATGTTTTTTAGACATCTGGATACAATCTTTATAATCTGACACTTTATCTATTATTGTTTCAATTGGAAATGCTTCAATCATGGATGATAATTTATTTAAATCACTTAAATTATTATCATATATTAAAATTCTCATTACGAAAACCTTCTTTCTTACTATATATTTTATTAGTTAAAAGTATCAAAATGTAAAAAACAACTATTAATATTTAATTTTACAATAACTTTGTCTCTGAACTGTCTCATATTTGTAATAATTGTAATATAATTTATTGATTTTGCATCAAGATTTAAAGAAGTATATAATATTATTATTTCTTTAAAAAACATAAAGATAATAGAATAGCTATTTTTCTTATTAAAATAATAATAATTATTGGATTACCATAATATAAGAGGTATTAGAATATGAATAATAAACCTTCATATGAAGAATTAGAATCAAAAATTGAATCTTTAGAAACTACACTTTTAGTGTTAGATTCTTTAAAAGAAAATATAAAAGTAAATGATTCTTTTTTAAAAATGTTATTTGACATTATACCTAGTCCAATGTTTTATAAAGACACTTACGGTGTATATCAGCATTGTAATGATGCATTTTCAAAAACTATTTTAGGTATATCAAAAGATGAAATATTAGGAAGAACACTTTACGATTTACCTCATGTTATTCCCAAAGAGCATGCAGATATTTATTATGAAAAAGATAAAGAACTTTTTTCTAATCCTGGCGTTCAATTTTATGAAACAAAAGTTAAATGTGCAGATGGACAAATAAGATATTATAATTTGTATAAATCTACATTTGTAATAGATGGCAAAGTATTAGGTCTTGTAGGTATTATGTTAGATGTTAGTGAATATAAAAAAACAGTTAATGAACTGGATGAAAAAAATAAAATATTAAATAGTTTAAGTATTACAGATTATTTAACAGGATTACATAATAGAAGATATTTTGAGGAAATTTTTGAAAAAAAAATAAGCTTATTAGATAGACATGATCATCAATTCTCTTTAGCTTTAATTGATATAGATTTTTTTAAAGATTACAATGATTGTTTTGGTCATCAAGCTGGTGATGAAGCTTTATTTTCAGTAGGGAAAGTATTAAAAGAGACTTTTCATAGACCAAGTGATTATATCTTTAGATTAGGTGGGGAAGAGTTTGGAATACTTTTTGATGTAAAAAGTAATAAAGACTCATATTCTTTAATAGAAAAATTAAGACAAAATGTTGAAAATGCTAAGTTAGAGTCCTGTAATAATGAGGTATCACCTTATTTAACTGTTTCTATTGGATTAGTAAATGTAAATTCTATTAAGAAAAATGATACTTTATCTTCTAAGAGAATATATAATTTAGTAGATAAACTTTTATATAAATCAAAAGAAAATGGAAGAAATAAAACTACATATGAAGATATAAAAGAGTAGTTTTAAAGAAGAGAAAGATCTCTTCTTTAGTTTTTACCATCAAAATTGTTGTTATTTACATTTTCGACTATATCTTTTGCTATTTCATTTGTTTCTAATGCAATAGAATTTGTTCTATCGGCAATTGAGGCATTTTCTTGAGTAAATTTATCTAATTGATTTACTGCATCACTTATTTGTGCCATTCCTGTATTTTGTTCTTTAGCAGCATTTGTAACGTCACCAATTAAATTACTAGTATTTACAATTTTTTCTTCAAGGTTATTAAATCCTTCAATCATTGATGTACTGATTTTTTTACCTTCATTGGCTTTTACTGTAGCATTTTCTACTAAATCTTTAATCTCTTTAGCTGCTTCTGCTGAACGTGAAGCTAGATTTCTTACTTCTTGTGCCACAACTGCAAAACCTTTTCCTGCTTCACCTGCTGTTGCTGCTTCAACTGCTGCATTTAAAGATAAAATATTTGTTTGGAAAGCAATTTGATCAATAACTGAGATAGCTTCATTTATCGCAATAACAGTTTCATTTATATCATCCATAGAATTTACAGTTTTAGTTGCTAAATCTTTTCCTAAGTTTGCAGATTCTTGTGTTTCTGAAGATATTAATAACATCTCTTGAGCTTTTTCACTAGTTTGTTTGATATTACTTGTGATTTCTTCAATAGAAGCAGCTGTTTCTTCTAGTGATGCTGCTTGGCTAGTAGCATTTTCATTTAAGATTTTTACATTTGATGTTAATTCTTCAGATCTATCTTGTAAACTAATACCATCTTCTTGATTATCTTGTAAAATTTTAGTAATCATTTTATTCATATTAATAATATCAGTCCCAATTTTACCGCTTGTTTGAGTATCGATTTTTTCTGTAAAATTTCTATTTGCATATTGTTCTAATACATCACTTAATGCATTTATGTTATTACCAACTAATTGTTGAACATTTTCTAACATATTGTTCAATAATGATTTTAACTCTTCTAGTGACTCATTATTTGTAGAGCTTGTAATCCTTTTATCAAGATATCCTTCTCCAACATGATTTACGATTTCTTTTACATTGTTAATTAATATGTTATCTTGTTCTAATATAGTTTTTGTTTTATCTATATTTTGATTAATTAGTCCTGCCATTTTACCAATTTCATCGTTTGATTTAATCTCTAAAGAATTTATATCTTTTTGCTCTTTATTTACATATTTAAAAAAGTTTAATAATCCATTTTGAAAGTTTGTAAGAGGATTAAATATTACTTTTTTCATGATAAGTATAATTATAAATGTAAGAATAAAGATAACTACTAAAATAACTAGTATTGAATTCATAATCACTTTTGAAATGTTATCTCTTGTATCTTGATTCATTTGAGCAATATTATTTTCAATATCAATAACATATGCTCCTGTTCCAATGATAAAATCCCAAGGTTCAAATTTTTTAACATAAGAAAACTTTTCTAAGGTACCATCTCCTTGGCCTTTAGGCTTTGCCCAAAAGTATCTTACTAAACCACCTTCTTTTTTTGCATTTGCAGTTTTTACGATTTCTCGATATAAATATTTTCCTTTTTTATCTTTTAAATCATACATACTTTTTCCAGTAATTGTTGGTTTTACTGCATGCATTTTTACTATGTGGTTTGAGTCATTAATCCAGAAATATCCAGATTTCCCATATCTCATTTTTGATATTGCTTTTAAGGCTTCTTCTTTCATTCTTTCTGTTACATCATCAATGTAAGAACCTGTTCCTATAATCCAATTATATGGTTTAAAAACTCTTACATAAGATACTTTTTCTTGTGGTTTATCAAATCCAGGCTTTTCCCATAAATAACTTAAAAAACCACTTTGTTTTGAATTGTTAGATATTTTAATTAACTCTTTAATTACAAAAACACCATTTGCATCTTTTATATGAGATAAATTTTTACCTTGTAATTGAGGTTTTGGAGGAAGAACAATATTTACACCTTGTTTATCATAAACAAAAAAGTAACCTGATTTACCAAACTTAGTAGATGAAAGTATAGACTTAATTCTTTCTTCTAACTCTTCAGCAGGAAGGATATCTTTATATTTTTTATATTCTCCATCAAGAATTGAAAAAATATAATTTGTTTGTTCTAATAAGTAATCTTCTACTTCATTTTTAATTTTGTCTTTTGCTGTTCTTGCATAATAAGACTCTACAGTTTTATAGGCTAAAGAGACGTAATTTTGCAACTCTTTTTCTTTTGCATCATATGCAGAAACACTAGATTTTTCTATAATAGCTTCGGAGGTATTGTTAAGACTTATAATTGATTGTGTTAACATTACAATTGTAACTAATATAATTGAACCTATTACTGTTGACAGTAATTTAATTTTTATAGAACTATTTTTAAACATAGTTTTTCCTTAATATAAATTATTATATTTTGTTTTTATGCTAATTATAACAAAAATATTATTAATAAAAAATTAACTTAAGTATCGATTTTATCGTATCTTTAAGAAATTAAGAATTTAAGAAGTTCAGAATAGATTAAGTTATTTTTATATGTGAAAATATTATTTTAAGAAAAAAATAGTATAATATTAGGATACAAAAAAGATGGATTTATTATGAAAAGCTTTAATAAAAGTGTTATTATTTTTTTATTTCTATTATCTATACTTTTTGGAACTACTTTTATTTTATATTATATTAATATCTCAAAAATACAATATGTTGAATTATCTGAAAAATCTTTAAAACAAGAGGCTATAGCGCATTTTCAGAATATGATTGATACTCGAATTTGGAATGCAGAACATGGTGGGATTTATGTAAAAGCAAATTCTTCTTTAGAACTAAACAAATATTTAAAAGATAATCATACTTTTACAAAAGACAATGAACTTTTAATTAAAATAAATCCAGCTTGGATGACAAGACAAATATCTGAAATAGCTAACAAGAATGGAAAGTATTATTATAAAATTACTAGTTTAAACCCCATAAATCCTAATAATAAAGCAGATGCGTTTGAAACAGAAGCCTTAAATTATTTTAAAACAAATAAAAACGAAAAATACTATACAAGAATAGAAGATAATAGTTTCAATTTTATGGGCTCTTTAGAAGTAAAAAGAGCATGTTTAGAGTGCCATGCAGAGCAAGATTATGTACTAGGTGATGTACGAGGTGGTTTGAGAGTTACTATTCCAATTGATAATTATAATGAAAAAATAATGTTGATAAAAAGTAATAGTTTATCTTTAACAGCAGCAGTAATTTTTATAGCTTTATTTATATCAGTAGTTGTAGTTTATTTTATTAATTCAATTTATAAAAGACAAGAAACAATTGAATTATTAAATACTAATTTAGAAGATAAAATTAAAAATAGAACAGAAGAGTTAGAAGCTAGTGTAAAAAAACTAAATGAGCTAGCAACGATAGATTTTTTGACTAAAATTCCGAATAGAAGATATTTCTTTGAACTAGGGAATAAACTTTTTTCACTTGCTAAAAGGGATAAAACAGAATTATCTTTGATAATTATAGATGTAGATTTTTTTAAAAAAATAAATGATGAATATGGTCATTTTATTGGTGATGAAGTTTTAAAAGTAGTTTCTCAAACTATTCAAAATACAATAAGGTCATCTGATTTGGTTGCAAGAATTGGAGGTGAAGAGTTTATTGTATTATTAAATGAAACCTCATGTGATGGTGCTTATATAATTGCTGAAAAACTAAGAAAAATTGTAGAAGAAGAAAATTATACTTCGGAAGCTTTTGATATTTCTATAACAATTAGTATGGGAATTAGTTGTTTAAATAATAAAGATGATAATGAATTAGATGATATTTTAATAAGAGCAGATGAAGCTTTATACTCTTCAAAAAGAAATGGACGAAATAGAGTTTCAATTTCTAAAGCTTGACCCAAATCATAAAAAGAAACTATAAAATTTGATAATATAATTTTATGAAAAAATTATTAATACTACTTATATTACTTTTTAATAATATATATGCTTCAAATTATGGAGAACTTCTTTTTTATGGCAATTGTGTGACTTGTCATTTTAAAACAAAGAAAGTTTCTGCACCTTCTATTGCTGAAGTAAAGGAGAATTATATCAATGCTTTTCCTATAGAAGAAGACTTTGTAAATTATATGACTCAATGGGTTTTAAAACCAAATGCTGAAACTTCTATAATGAAATATTCAATTGATGAGTTTGAACTGATGCCTGAACTTGGGTATGATAAACTTGCTTTAGAAGAGATTGCAAGATATATTTTTAAAACAAATTTTAATAAGCCACCGAAATAGGTAAATAAAACTCTAAATCAATTTTTCCATCTTTATTTAAAAAATGGTTTGAATTATAAATAGAATAAGAGGGCATTGTTTTTGATTCATACCCTGAATTTGGTAACCAAAAATGATAAGCATATCTCATAAGATTTAATACATCACCATATTCGCCTTTTAAAGAAAATACTGCACATAAGCATTTTGGTATTTCTAGAGTACTAATTCCTTTAAAATCTTTTGGAACTTCAATACCTGCAACATAAGATGCTTCTTTTAAAGGTGTAATAGTAGGATTATCATGTTGTAATGCAATTTGTCTACAGTTTTCTAATCCTAGTTCATAAGATAGAGCATTTAACCTTTGCCATGTTTTTTTTATACTTAAATCATAACCTTTATGTCTGATATATGCACAATGTATTGCATCACATGGTTTTATTTCAGGTTCTAGATTTTTAAAGTTTGTAATTTTAGGATACTCTTCTAGTAGTTTTTTTGAATACTCTTTATAGGCTCCACTTCTCCATTGTTTAGGTGTATATATAAATCTTCTTTTAAAAGCTTTTATAAATGAAGAGTGTGATGAAAAACCACATTTTGTAATGATTTCACTTATTGTAGAGTACTGATTTACGATAAGTAAATTTGCGGCTTTTTGTAATCTTATAGAAGTAATTGTTTCAAAAAGTGTTTTTCCTGTTTCTTCTTTAAAGATTCTATGAAAATGGTATTTACTAACAGAGTTTAGTTTTGCTAATTCATCCAAAGATATTGGTGTATCTATATATTTATAAATATAAAATAGTGAATTGTTTACTATATTGGCTCTTTCCTGTTTTGTATCTTTTTTCATTTAAACTCCATCTAAAAGTATAACAAAAATAGCAATATAAGACAAATATTTTGAAATATAGGATAAAGAATAAAAAAAATTATTCTAATAAAATGCTCTAAGTGAAAAAAGGAGAGATTATGACAAAGAGTATTAAACGCTCGTATATAAGAGAAATATTAGATGCAACAAATAAAGAGACTATCTCTTTTGCTGGTGGATTACCTGATGAAAATTTATTTCCTATGGAAAAGTTAAAAAATGCATCTTTAAAAGTACTTGATGATAGTTCAAGCATGCAATATTCAAAATCTCAAGGAATAGAAGATTTACGAGAAAAAATTGCAAAGCTATATACTAAATATTTTGATTTTCCAACTACAAAAGATGAAATATTAATAACTACAGGGAGTCAACAAGCTTTTGATATCATAAGTAAAACTTTTTTAGAAAAAGAGGTAATAGTACAGACCCCAACTTATATTGGAGCCTTATCAGCTTTTAAAGTTTTAGATTTAAAAGTAAAGGATTTTAAATATATAGGTTCTTTAAATTATCAATTAAAAAAAGATAATGGATTATATGTAATGAGTGATTTTGCAAATCCAAATGCAAAATCTTTAGAAAAAGAAGAGCGAAAAGAGATTGCACATATTTTAAATAAAAAAGGATCTTTTTTAATAGAAGATGCAGCTTATTCTTTGTTGGATTTTGATGGAAAGATAAAAAAGCCTATTAGTGCGTATTATCAAAAAAGTTTCCATTTAGGGTCATTTTCAAAAATAGTAGCACCTGGTTTACGAGTAGGGTGGATTAGATGTGATAAAAAATTTATTGAGAAGATATTAGTTTCAAAAGAAGCTTTAGATTTACATACTCCAACTTTAAATCAAATGATTTTAAATCAGTTTCTGGAAGATAATGATTTATTTGAACATTTAAAAAAGATTAGAATGGACTATAAAGAAAAAATGGAATTTATGGCAAGTTGTTTTAAGAAATATATTCCAAGTTTTCAATTTGAAAAACCAAATGGTGGAATGTTTATCTATGGGAAATTTCAAGAAGATAGTTTTTTATTAGCAAAAGAAGTATTGAAAAAAAATATAGCGTTTGTACCTGCCCAAGTATTTTTTGCAGATAGTAAAAAATCTAAAGAGGCAAGATTTAATTTTACAAACTCGTCTAAAAAACAGATAGAAAAAGGAATAAAAGAGATATCAAATATGATAATAACTAAAAATGAGTCAATTTGGTTTAAGATGTTTAAAGAAAGGTTATCCTAGTTTATAGGGGATAAGAGACCATTCAAAAATTTGCGTTAGTAGCTAATAGTCATTAAAATTATATCATACTTCAACAATTTAGTTTGAAATTTAGAGAAAGTTCCAAAGATTAAAAATAATTATCTCAATAAACTCGTAATGAGTTGAAACAATATATTTTAAAACATAAAAATTTTCTCTTTTTTCAATATATCTCCTTTTTAAAATTAAATACTGCAACTTAGTTGCATTTAAAACTGTATTGCTATAATATTAAACTGCAACTTAGTCGCATAATATAAACAACTACTTAAGTTAATAAAAAAAGGAAAACAACACATGAATAAAGCTAGATATATTCTTCAAAAATGGATAGATAGTATTAATTCTGCAGATACAAAAAAACTACTAAGTCTATATAATGAAAAAGCAGTTTTAATTCCAACTTTTTCAAACAGATTATTAGACACAAAAGAAAAAATAAAAGAATATTTTGGAAAAGTTGGGAAGAAAAAACAGTTAAGTATCTCATTACATGACAATACAGTTATTACTCAAGAAATAGAGAATCAGATATTTGCAATTACGGGTATTTATACCTGGCGTTTTGCTATTGATGGTGAGCTATTCAATTTTGAGGCAAGATTCAGTTATCTATTAGACATATCAAAAAATAGTCCAATTTTAAATCATCATTCATCTCAAATTCCAAGAACATTGTAATTATAACTTAAAGAGATAATCTATTCTATGAACCATGTACTTAAAACAATTATACTTTTAATGTTACTCTTCACAAAAGTTTTTAGCCATCCTCATACATTTATTGAAGTTAAACCAACGATAGAAATAAAAAATGAAAAGATTGATAAGCTTCATATCAAGTGGATTCTTGATGAAATGACTTCAATGATGTTGATAATGGAACTTGATGAAGATGCAAATGGAAAATTCGATAAAAATGAAAATACCTATATCTATAAAAACTACTTTTCTTCACTAGAAAAACAGAACTTTTATATGAAAATACTGTCAAATAAAAGTGATGTTTCAATAAATCCAAAAAACTTTAAAGCATCAATAGAAAAAGATAAACTAATTTATAGTTTTGATATCGAACAAAAAATAGATACAAAAAATTTAAAAATTGATTTTGAAGATGAAGAGTTATTTGTAGGAATGATGTTAGAAAAAGATTATATAAAACTAAGAGGTGTAAATAAAAGTAAAATGGAACAACTAAAAAAAGAGATATTTGGAGTAAACTAATATGAACTTCTATGATGAATTTATTAAACAACTAATCCAATATCAATTTAAAATAAATAATTATATATCTTCTAGTATAAAAAATATTAACGATGAAAATATGCTTTCAAGTTCATTACTTGTTTTGGGTATTGCATTTTTATATGGACTTATTCATGCAGCAGGTCCGGGGCATGGAAAAGCTTTAGTTGCTTTTTATTTCTCTACTAATAAAAATACGTATTCTGAAGCTTTTTCTTTAGGATACTTAATCTCTGTTATACATGCTATATCTGCATTGGTTTTGACATTTGGAATATTTTTTATTTTAGAAAAAATGTTTAGACAAAACTTTAACCACTACTCAAATATTACTATGCAAATAAGTGCCGTTATGATTATCCTTGTAGGTGTTTATATAATAGTCTCTTCTTACCTTTCAAGAAAACAAAAAGAGAAAGGAATTGAAAAAAGTAGAAGTAAATATGCTCTTGCTTTTAGTGCAGGAGTGGTTCCCTGTCCTGGGGTTATGACTATAGTACTATTTTGTATTATGCTAAAAAAATATCTATTAGGAGTTTTAGCTGCTATTACTATGAGTATTGGGATGGGATTTACAATATCTCTAGTTGGTATCTTATCAATTACTTTAAATAAAAGAACAAATAGTTTTTTAGAAAATAAAAGTTTTATATTAGAAATTATTGGAGGAGTATTAATTTTTAGTTTAGGGTTTATTTTATTATATATTAACAATATAAAATAAGCTTTTAGGAGAGTTTATTTATCTCTCCAAAACTTTTTCTTAACTATCCTTTGTAACTTCTATATCAATACTATTAACACTAAAATCATATATTTAAAACTTCATCCAATCTTTCTTCAAAAAAATAACCAATTGAAAAAGTGTCAAACTCTAGTTCGAAATAAATAATGTACCAATATTACTCTTCATAACCTTTTTACACAGCTTGTTTTATTCTTCTTCTAATAAATAAAAAACACTTTTTCCAATTTCTGGATTATATTTTGAACTCTCTTTATCTCCAAATTGTGCTACTATTTCACGAGCTTTGATATATGAAAATGCTTGTGCTACAACAACTCTTTTATCAGCATTATTTAAATTAGATTTATCATTTCCTTTTTGAAATAACTTAGCTCTTTCTTGGTCATTGATAGTATATTTAACAATATTTATCTCTCTTTTTACATCAATTCTTGCTTTTTTATTTTCATCATCAAAACGTAATATTCTATTTCCATTTGAAGAAATTTTCATAATAGTTGCAGTTTCAATATCTTCTGCTGTTTCTAAGATAACGTATTCTTTTCCATTTATTGAAATTACATCATCTTCTAATAACATAATCTCTTTTATAACAGTTTTTTTACCTTTAGCCATTTATACCCTTAAATTTTTTGACATTATAGCTTATAATTTCATATATAAACTATCTTTGTTAAATTATCCTCTTTTTAAAATAATTTCACCTAAGTTTCGTGAAATTTGATTTGCTACTACATCACATTTAACTTTGAATAAAAAGAAAATTCTTTTATCTTGATATGATTCTAGACATTCAAAGTTTCCCATTCCTTTTGAAAGAATAAGAGGTGTATTTTCAAAAAGTTTTAAAAAGTTTTTATCTGCTTGTTTTTTTTCTAATCCTGGAGTATCTACTCCTGAGCTAATTACTTCACAATATTCATCAATACCAACTTGAAAAGCTTCTTTAGTAGTAATATCATTTATAATTGCTTTTCCTCTTGTTGCATAATATATTTTAGTTTCTGGATATAATTCTTTTATAGTTTTAACTAAAATTTTGTCAAATACGTTTTCTCCCGCATTATCGCTAAGTACTATTAATCTATCTGTTTTTTCCAATTCTTTTTTAAAAATTTCATAATTATTTATTGCAAAATTTGTATCAAAAATAGAGTTTATTTCTTTATCTAAACAAAACTCTTTTGTAGTTGCAAAGTCAATTACATTTCCCGCAACAGCTGCTTTAATAGCAGTAAAAAGTTTGTCGTTACTATTTTTGATTTTTTCTTCAATTAAAGGTAAATAACTTGTAGCTTTTTTTATAGATTCTTGTTTTAATTTTTCAAGAGGGTCATCAAGATTTGTTTTTAATGCAAGATATTGATACACATCCTTAGCTACAAAAGGTGGAGTGTCATTAAAAGAGAACGATAAAGCTCTCCTTTCTACTTCATTCATTATTTCTAGAGATAATTTCTCTTCAAGATTTAAAAGTTTTGTAGCTTTATCTATTTGTCCTACAATACAATTTACACATTCGTTTGTAATATTCATAATATTTCTTTATATTTTTTATTCATGCGATTATAAGTTACACAATTGTCACATTATTATCACATATTTTTAGTAGTCTTTTACCTTACATTTTGTATAATCAAAACTTAATTTCAAAATTTAAGGATAATTTTATGTTTAAGCTAAAAGAACATAATACTAATGTTTTTACTGAGTTCTCTGCTGGTTTTACAACATTTTTAACTATGATGTATATTGTTCCAGTTAATGGATTTATTTTAGCTGATGCAGGGCTTCCTATGGAAGCAGTTGTTACTGCAACAGCACTTATTACAATCTTAGCAACACTTTTCAGTGGTTTATGGTCAAATACTCCAATTGCAATGTCAGTTGGTATGGGATTGAATGCATACTTTTCTTATGGTTTAGTATTAGGTATGAAAATACCTTGGGAAACGGCTTTAGGTATTGTATTTTTATCAGGTATTCTTTTTGTAATTCTCTCATTTACAAACTTTAGAGTCTGGATTATGACTTCAATTCCTATGAGTCTTAGACGTGCAATTTCTGCAGGTATTGGTTCTTTCATTGCTTTTATTGGATTAAAACAAATGGGTATGATTGTAGACAATGAAGCTACATTAGTTGGACTTGGAGATTTTTCAAAAGCTGATGTTCAACTTGGTGTATTAGGACTTATTTTAGCTTTTGCATTTTATTCATATAGAATTAAAGGTGCTTTTATTTTATCAATTGCAATTACTTCTGTTGTAGCTTGGAGTTTTGGTTTAGGAAGCTTCCCTGAAGCAATACTAAGTGCTCCTGCGTCTATTGAACCAATATTATTCAAACTTGATATTATGAGTGCTTTAACTTTATCTTTATTACCAGTAATTATTACATTTTTAATTACTGATATGTTTGATACTTTAGGTACATTAACAGGTGTTGGAACAAGAGCAAAACTTTTTCAAGAAAATAATAAAGATGATAAATCTTTACAAAAAACACTTGAAGCAGATGCTATTGCAACAAGTGCTGGTTCTTTACTTGGTGTTTCTACAACTACTGCATTTATTGAAAGTGCTTCAGGTGTTGAAGAAGGTGGACGAACTGGATTAACTGCTGTTTTCACAGCTATATTCTTCATTGGTACATTGTTTATGTTACCTCTTTTTAAATCTATTCCTGGAAATGCTATTTACCCAGTATTAGTTGTAGTTGGTGTCTTAATGTTTACAGAACTTGGAAAAATTAATTTTGAAGATTCTGACTTAGCAACAAGTGCAGGAGCATTTTTAATTGTTATATTAATGCCTCTAACTTTTTCTATTACAAATGGTATTGCTGCAGGATTTTTAGTGTATACTATCATCAAATTTGCTAGAGGCCAATATAAAGATTTAAATATTGGTATTCTAACAATCACATTTATTAGTTTATTAGCATTTATTTTATAAGGGAAATTTTTGGAAAAATATTATTACGGTTACGATGAATTTAAAAAGGACACTCAAACATTAGTTGATAAATGTAGAGGTTATGAACCGGATGTTCTTTTAGCAGTTGCAAGAGGTGGATTAACTCTTGCTCACTTAATGGCTCAAGCTTTAGATATGAGAAATTTATATTCTTTAAACTCAATTCATTATGAGGGTGAATTAAAACTTGATACATTTAATATCTTTAATATCCCAGATATGTCCCATGCAAAGAGAGTTTTAATAATAGATGATATTGTTGACTCAGGTGAGACAATGGAAGAAATTTTAAAAGTTCTTGGAAAGAAGTTTCCAGGTGTTGAATTTAAACTTGCAACACTTTTTTATAAAGAAACAGCAGTTTTACAACCAGATTATTCTGTTAGAGAAGCAAATGAGTGGATCGACTTTTTCTGGGAAGTAGACGTAATCTAATCAAATAGTAATAGTTTGGATTGATAAATTCAAACTATTATCTATAAAATATATATAAAATATATAAAACTAGTATTTTTTAGCTAAACTTCAAGGCTAAGTATGTATAATAACTTATAAATTAACATATGGAAAAATCAATGACATTTATTGACTTTAAAAAGTTATTACTCGATGCGGAACTTACTATTCCAAAATTCACTGCTTTAATCAAAGTAAGTGAGAAAAATATCCAATCGTATAAAAAGAAAGAAGAAGTTCCTAATGCAATTGCTGCAATTGCTGCATGTTTTGCAAAAATGAATCAAGAGGGTATGGATTATCGTACTTTAATGAATGATTTAGATCTTCAGAAAAAAGAAAAAAAAGGTGCTGGTTTTTCTTCTAAGAAGAAAGATAAAAAAGATAAAGAAGCATCACCTAAATCTAAAGAAAATTAGATTTTAGTTTTATAAAAACTGTTTTTAATATATAAATTTACAACTTTTGAATTTTAAATTAAAAAACAAAAGTTATAAATGAATTGATATTATTTAATTGTAGCATGTCCAAAAACTACAGAAAAAGCTTTACAATAAATTAGAATAGATTTATAGTCTTCTATTTTTGTATCTTCTAAATTATAATTTTGGTTTCCTTGGTTTCCTTTTAGTTTTGCAAGGATTTTGATTTTACCACTGTCTCCTGTTTTTGGATTTTCTTTATCCGAAAGTGCTACAAAAAGGTCTGGACCATTTGTAGAATTTAAATTTTCAAGTCTTAGAATATGATTGTCCTTGTCTTTAAAAAGAAGAGCTTGTCCTGATACTTTATGTGAGCTATCAGCATCAACAAAACTTCCTAACTCTTTTAGACTATTCATTTCTTTTTTATCTTCTTTAACCATTGTGTCTTTCATCTTTTTTCGTTCTTCTTCATGTTCTTGAAAAGTTTGTGTGGCACTAGGTAAACTCTCTTCAACTTTTACATCAAAGAATAATGGAGAAACTAACCAATATGCAATTGGTAATGCAATTATCAGAATTGCGATTAAAATAATTTTTTTCATAAAAAAGTATATCATAACTTTTCTAAGTAGCTAAAGTGTTTGATTTTGTAGCTTTTAAGGTTTTTTATATGTAGAAATATTATTTTTAGGAAAGATTAAACTAACTAGTGTAAAAAAATTATTAAAAATTTCATTAATATTTTTTAGATATACTTCCAAAAAAATTAGGGATAAATTATGAAACTAGAAAAAAATGTAAAACTTTTTTTAACTATATCTTCGATTATGATGGCTCTTGCCATAGCAATAGGAGCATTTGGTGCTCATGGTTTAAAATCTATTGTTGAAGATTCACTACTTAAAACTTATAATACAGGAGTAGAATATCACTTTTATAATACTTTAGGACTTTTTGCAGCATCTTTTATCATGTATTTAAAACCAAACTCTAGAAAAGTTGTTGTTGCATCTTGGCTTATTTTAGTTGGGATGATTATCTTTTCATTTTCTTTATACTTTTTAGTTATTTTAAATATTCCAGTATTAGGTGCAATAACTCCAATTGGTGGAACTTTATTAATAATTGCTTGGGTTTTATTAGCAATTTCAATTTACAAGGATTAAAATTATGACGGTGATTGAAAGAATAGAAGAAATAAGAGATGCTAAATGGTTTTCTAATTTAACAACCATAATTATTATTGCTTATGCCTCAATTCTTGGTTTTAAAACTATGGGCGAAGTTGAAACAAACTATGCAATATTTTTAAAACTTGCAGATTATTTTGTAACTATATATTTTATTTTTGAGATTGCTATTAAAATGGTTGCAGAAAAAAAATTTATGAATTTTTTTAAAAATGGTTGGAATTTATTTGACTTTGTAATTGTAGTAATTACTCTTCTACCTTTAGAACAATCTGGTTTTGCTGCAGTTGCTAGGGTATTAAGAGTATTTAGAGTTTTAAGACTATTTACTTCAAGACCAGAATTAAAAGCTATTATTGATATGCTTATTAAAGCTATTCCTTCTATTATTGATATTGTTATACTTATGTTTATAATTTTTTATATTTATGCAATTGTAGGGAATTTTTATTTTAGTGAATTGCCTTCTGGTTTATGGAAAGATTTTTTAGTATCGATGTTAACACTATTTAGAGTTCTTACTTTTGAAGACTGGACAGATGTTATGTATGAGGCTATGGAAGTTTATTCATGGGCATGGATTTATTTTGTCTCTTTTGTGATTATTACAGCCTTTGTATTTTTTAACCTTTTTGTGGCAGTTATTATTGGAGAAATGCAAAAACTTCAAGAAGCAGATATGAAAAAAGAGATGCATGAAGATCATTTAAAACTTGATTTACTTCTAAATGAAATAAAATCTTTAAGAGAAGAAGTAAAAGATTTAAAGAAGATAGAGTAGTGAAAACTTTTTCTATTTTAGGTGCTGGTTGGCTTGGTTTTGCATTAGCTAATGAGCTAAAAAAAGATTTTTTAGTAAAGGTGTCTATAAAAGATGAAAAAAAAGAAAAAGAGTTAATAAATGAGGGTTTAAGCCCTTATTTATTAAATGAAGAGAATTATAATAATCTTGAAGAACTTTTAGATACTGATTACTTATTTATTAATTTCCCACCTTCTAAGTTTAAAAATTATTTGAGCTTTTTAGAAAGAATTTATGAATTTGTAGCTAAATCAAAAATAAATAAAGTCTTTTTTATAAGCTCTACATCTATTTATCCTAACGAGTCTTTACTCTTAAAAGAAGATTTACAAATAAATAATCCTATTTCAAAAAAAGTTTTTGATGCAGAAAGATTAGTAGAAGAGAAAACAGATGTTATTTTTAGGTGCTCTGGACTTATAGGATACAATAGAATTGCAGGTCAATACTTTTCAGGGAAAGTGGTAGATAGTGGAAATGCTAGAGTTAATTACGTATATAGAGATGATATAATTAAAGCTACATTGTTTACTCTTAGAAATGATTTATGTGGTATTTTTAATCTTTGTGCTCCATCTCACCCAACAAAAAAAGAAGTTTATTTAAGAAATGCAAAAAAATATGGTTTTGAAGAACCTATATTTGAAAATAAAAAAGAATGTAAAAAAAGAATAGTAGATGGAAGTAAAATAGAAAGGTTAGGATTTAGATATGATTATCCAAATCCTTTAGAATTTTAATTATTCGTTTGTATTAAAAGCTCTATCTCCAGCATCTCCAAGACCTGGTCTTATATAGTTGTTCTCATCTAATCTTTCATCTATTTGAGCAATATAAATATCAACATCGGGATGTGCATCTTGAACTCTTTTAACACCTTCTGGTGCACCTAATACGTTTAATGATAAAATCTTTTTAGCACCTTTCGATTTTAAGAAATCAATTCCGTCAATTAAAGAACCACCTGTTGCAACCATTGGGTCTAATAATAATACTGTTTTATCTTCTAGTGATGGAATATTTTCATAAAATAGTTTTGATTCAGAAGTTTCTTCATCTCTTTTCATAGCTAAAAAACCACTTCTTGCATATGGTAAAGTTTTTAATATACCAGTAAGCATTGGTTCTCCTGCTCTTAATATTGGAACTAGTACTAACTTTTGTACTTCTAGCATTTGAACATCTAATGGTCCTTGCCAAGTATTGATATTTTGTGTTACTGTTGGAAAATCTGTTAATGCTTCAGCTGCAACAATTCTTGAAATCTCTTCAATTGTAAGTCTAAACTCATTTGAAGCAGTCCTAACATCTCTTAATCTATTTACTAAATGTTTTACAACAACATTGGTACTTTCTTTATACATATAATATATCCTATTATTTTAGTTAATCTATTAATATGTTATCCAAAAATTGCTTATAAATTACACATTTATTTACACGGTTTTAACCATAAATTTGATATTATTATCAAATTTTTTTATTATAAGAGGATCTATGAAACCCACAGATTATAACTTTAGAGTTAGAGACTCTATTTTAGGTATTCAGTTTCTGTTTGTTGCTTTTGGTGCATTAGTACTTGTACCAATTTTAACTGGACTTGACCCAAATGTTGCGCTATTTACAGCTGGTATTGGTACTTTAGTATTCCAATTTGTAAATAGAGGTGCTATTCCTCCAATTTTTCTAGCTTCATCTTTTGCTTTTATCGCTCCTATTTCTCACGGTGTTAAAACTTGGGGTATTGCTGCAACGATGTCTGGATTAGTTGCTGCTGGTTTGATGTATGTTTTATTAAGTTTTTTAATTAGACTAAAAGGTGATGGATTTTTACATAAATTACTTCCTGCTGTTGTTGTAGGTCCTGTAATTATGTCAATAGGACTTATTTTATCTCCAGTTGCAGTTTTTATGGCAATGGGGAAAACAGGTGATGGTGCAATACAGTTAGTTCCTTTTGAACAAGCTATTGTTATATCAATGATTGCACTTTTTACAACAGTTTTCATTTCATTACTTGGAAAAGGAATTTTTAAATTAGTTCCTATTTTAGGTGGTATAGTTATTGGATATATTGTAGCACTATTTTTTGGGATAGTAGATTTTTCTTCTGTTGCAAAAGCTTCATGGTTTTCAATCCCAAGCTTTACAGCTCCAGAGTTTAATTGGCAAGCAATAATCTTTATTTTACCAATTGCAATTGCTCCAGCAATTGAGCATATTGGTGATATGTTAGCAATTTCAAATGTTACAAAAGAAGATTATCTTAAAAAACCAGGTTTAAAAAATACTCTACTTGGAGATGGATTAGCAACTTCTGTTGCATCATTATTTGGTGGTCCACCAAATACTACTTATTCAGAAGTTACAGGTGCTGTTACTGTTACAAAAGCTTACAATCCTGCAATTATGACTTGGGCTGCAATAGCAGCTATCATTTTAGCTTTTGTTGGTAAGTTAGGTGGTTTATTAGCAACTATTCCAGTTCCTGTTATGGGTGGAATTATGTTACTTCTATTTGGAATTATCGCATCATTAGGTATCTCAACTTTAACAAGAGCAAATGTAGACTTCTCTTGTCCTAGAAATATGGTTATTGTTTCAATGATTTTAGTATTTTCTATTGGTGGTATGACATTTAATTTTGGTGGTGTACCATTTTCTGGTATTGGACTTGGTGCTATTACTGGTATTGTTTTAAATTTAATTTTGCCACAACCAAAAACAGAAGAATAAATTTTAAAAAAGAGAGAATCTTTTCTCTCTTTTGTTAACTACACGTTAATAACACAATTATAGAATACTCTTAGAAATAATTTCTGGAGTATTTTATGAAACTTTTTTTAATTTTATCATTATTTTTTATCAATGCTTTTTCACTAACTTTAGATGAATCGAAACATTTATTAAATAGAACATCTTTTGGATATACAAAAAAAGATTTAAAAACTTTTCAAAATTTTTCTAAAGAAGAGGCTGTTGATTATTTACTAAAACAAGCTAATACAAAAGATATTTATAAAAAACCAAGAAATATAAAAGAAGTATCTATTTTTAAAGGAAAGGTTAAAGAACTTTCAAAAGAAGAGAGAAAAAAGCTTAGAAAACAAAGACGTCAAAAAATGTTAGAAATACAAACTTGGTGGCATGAAATGATTTTAGATTCTAGGTTTTCTTTTAGAGAGAAGATGACTCTTTTTTGGCATAACCATTTTACAAGTGAATATAGAGTTGTAAAATCACCTTATTTGATGTTTAAACAAAATATGCTTTACAGAGAGAATGCATTAGGGAAATTTGATGAACTTTTGCATAAAAGCTCAAAAGATTTAGCAATGCTTATTTATCTTGATAGTAACTCAAATAAAAAATCTCATCCTAATGAAAACTATGCAAGGGAGCTTTTAGAGCTATTTACTTTAGGTGAGGGTAATTATACTGAAAATGATATCAAGGAAGCTGCAAGGGCCTTTACAGGACTTAGAGTTAATAGAAAAAAAGATATATCAATATTAGTTAAAAAACATCATGATAATGGAATAAAAACTTTTAAAAACCACAGTGGAAATTTTAATGGAACTGATATTATAAATATAGTTTTAAAAGAGGAACAAGTATCTAAATTTATTGTTCAAAAACTATATAAAGAATTTATAAATGAAAAGTTTAATATAGGAGAAGTTGAAAGATTAGCTTTGATATTTAGAAAAAGTAATTATGATATTTCTATATTGATGAAAAACTTACTTTTATCAGATGATTTTTGGATTGAAGAAAATATGGGAAATATGATTAAATCCCCTGTAGAACTAATAGCTTCATTAGTTAAAAGTTTGAATATAAAACTTAAACAAAAAGATTATAAATTTATAAGTAAAACTGCCAGAAACTTGGGACAGGATTTATTTAATCCTCCAAATGTTAAAGGGTGGGAGCAAGGAAAAAGTTGGATTGATTCAACTTCTTTAGTAAACAGAAGTGAATTTATAAAATTGGCTATTAAAAGAAGAGTAAATAATAAAAATATAAAATCATTGAAAATAAAAGATTTTAGCGATTTTAAAGACTATTTTTATGCATTAAATGTAGAGGGTAAGATGCTTTTTAAGAATAATAAAAAGAACTATTTAACTCTGTTATCAAAACCAATTTATAATTTAAAATAGGAGTATATGATGCAAAGAAGAGATTTTGTAAAGTTATCATTATTTTGTGCAAGTGCAATTTTATTTCCTATAGATGTAAAAGCAATTAGTGGTTCTAAAAAAACATTGATTTTAGTTGAACTTGATGGTGGAAATGATGGATTAAATACTCTTGTTCCTTATAGAAATAAAAATTATTATAAATTAAGACCTACAATTGGTTTAAAAAAAGAAAAAATAAATGAGATAGAAGAAGATTTTGGATTAAATAAAAGCTTAAGATGGGTTTCAAAGCTTTATAGAGAGAAGAATTGTGCTTTTATTCATGGGCTTGGTTATGATAAGCCTAATTTTTCCCATTTTAGGTCTATCGAGATAGTTGAAACTGCAAGTAAATCAAATGAGTATTTAGATGAAGGTTGGATTTCAAAAACACTTCAAAAATATGATTTAAATGATATGAGACCAGCAAATGCGATACTTCTTGGGAAAAGAAAAAAAGGACATCTTTTTTCAAAAGATTTAAATATTCTTCAAGTTAAAAATATAAAACAGTTTATACAAAAGGCATCATTTTTAGATGGTATCAAATCAAATGTTAGTATAAATAGTAGTTTAGATTTTTTAAATAAAGAGAAAGAGTCAATAAAACGATCAAGTAAATCTTTAGAAAAATATGTTAACAATATAGATATAAAAACAGATTTTGAAGAGACAGATATTTCAAATGATTTTAAAGAGGCTGCAAGGATAATAAAATCAAAAATAGATATACCTGTAATAAAAATATCTCAAAAAGGATATGATACTCACGCAAATCAAATTGAAAGACAAAACAAACTTTTAAAAGAATTTGATAATGCAATAAAAAGTTTTGTTGATGAGTTAAAATTATACAATCTTTTTGATGATGTTCTAATTGTGACATACAGTGAATTTGGAAGACGTGTAAAAGAGAATGGAAGTAATGGAACAGACCATGGAACTGCATCTTCTCAATTTGTAATTGGTGGCAAAGTAAAAGGTGGAATGTACGGTAAAGCTCCAAGTTTAGATAATTTAAAAAAGAACAATTTAATATATACTACTCATTATCGAACTTATTATAATACTATTTTGTCTAAATGGTTTAATAATAAAAATAATCAATTTAATAGTTATGACATCTTAAATTTTCTATAATAAAAATAAAAAATTAAGGAGCCATAATGGCAAAAGAACATGCTTTCGATATATCTGCAAAATTAGATATGCAAGAGATGAAAAATGCAGTTGTTCAAGCTCAAAAAGAGATGGATAATAGGTATGATTTTAAGGGTATAACAAAAGAAATAGATTTTAATCAAGGAGCTAAGACTCTTACAATCACTTCATCTAGTGATAATAAAGTTGATGCAATTTATGATATTTTGATTACAAAAATGAATAAAAGAGGATTATCTATAAATTCCCTAGATGAGGCAAAAAAAGATGATAGTTCAGGTGGAAATAGAAAATATGTTTATGCAATTATAGACTCAATTAAACAAGATGAGGCAAAAACAATACAACTTGAAATCAAAAAATTAAAGTTAAAAGTAAAAGCTGTGAATCAAGGTGATGAGATAAGAGTTACTGGGAAAAATATTGATGATTTACAAACAATAATGAAACATCTTAAATCTTTAGATTTCAAATCTCCATTAGTATTTGATAATTTTAAATAATAGATATAGAAGGATTAATCCTTCTATATAAGTTTTATTCATTGTTGATAAAAAAGTAGAATTAAATTATGAGTTTGTAAGAGGTAATGTTATTGTAAAAATTGCACCAGTATATTTCGTATTTTCATATTCGTAATTTGTATTGTCAACTTCAATTGTTCCTTTAATATGTCTTGATATTATTTCCTGAGACATATACAATCCTATACCTGTACCTTGGGATTTATGTTTTGTAGTGAAATATGGTTCAAAAATTCTATTTATGATATTTTCTGGTATTCCTCCTGCATTATCTTTGATTTTAATGATAACTTTGCTCTCTTTTTTATAGATGTCTAAAAAGATATATTTAGGTATGTTTTTATTATCAATTAGAGCATCCTTTGCATTATTAATAATATTTAATAATACTTGAAGTAGTTCTCTTTCATAACTACTAATTGTTATGTCCTCAACCTTTTGAATAATTTCTATTTGATTTATTTTTAATTGAGAAGCAAGAAGTTTAATTGTTTTTTTAATCGCAGTATTAAGTTCAAATCTAATTTTTTCTTTATCTGGTTTAAAAAAGTCTCTGAAATCTTCAATTGTTTCAGATAGATGATTAGCTGATGAATTTATACTGTTGATTGATTCATCTAAAAAAGTATCTGAGAGATTATCCATATCTTTTTGTAACTTTATTCCCGAAGATGCAGTTGTAATAACTGATAAAGGTTGTCTCCATTGATGTGCAATATTTTCCATCATTTCACCCATTGCTGCAAGTTTGGTTTTTTGTGCCAATAGATTATATTGTTTTTTATTCTCTTTTATATAAGATTCTATACTATTTTTATATGTTTTAAATTTTCTTTCTATGATATTAGATAGATACAATGATAGAAGTAATAAAATTAATGTAATTATCACTGTAAAAATAAGTAGGTTTTTTAAATTTTCATTATACTTTGCTGTTAATTCCCTCTTCTTTTTATTAATTAGTTTTTGAACATCATCTTTATAAAACCCAGTACTAATTACCCAGTTCCATTTTGGTATAGTTTTTAAATATATTATTTTTGAAGAAACTTTGTCTGAGTTAGGTTTATAAAAATCTAAATATACAAATCCTTTTTTTTCATTTATTGTTTTTTCTATCTTTTTTATAGCTTTAATATCATTTAGTGTTCTTAATTTTTTTAATGCATTTTTGCCTATTAACTCTTTGTTTACATGACTTATATAGTTATTATTGCTATCTGTTACAATGAAATATCCATTTTCACCAAATTTAAACTTATTAATTTGTGAGATAATCTTTTTTTGAATATCTTTTGTAAAATCATCTAGGTATTCACCTGTACCTAAAAACCAATCTAACTCATAGATATTTTTTACAAAACCAATCTTTTTAAATTCTCTATTGTCACCTTTTATTTTTCTCCAGTGCCATTCTTGATAGGATTCTTTTTTATCTTTTAATAAAGCAAGAGATTCTCTTAAGACATAAATACCTTTTGTATCTTTATAATTAATAAGGTTTGTCCCTTCTAGTTTTGGAATTAAAGGGTGAATAATATTTGTAGCTTCTTTGTCATATACGAAAAAGTAGCCTCTATTATTGTTAAATCTAATATCTTTTATTGCAGCTCTTATTATTTGTGTGATTTCTTCTTTTGTATGAGTCTTTTTATTTTGATTATATATATTTGTAATTATTGTATGAGCTTCATTAACTCTACTTATAAGGGAATCTTTGAGATGTTCTTCTGTGTTTTTTTGCTCATCAATAACATAATTATATATGTGTTCAATTTGTTCTTTTATAACTTGCTTTTTATTCTCAATAAATTCTTCTTGAGTATTCTTTTTTATTCTTTTAAGTTCAGATTTATTCTCAAAATAAAGAAATGTAGTTATAATTATTGACAAAAATAATATTAGTGATGGCAATGCATATCTTATTACTAGTATTAATAAATTTTCATTTTTAAAGTTCATGGTGGCAATTATACAAAAATTATATGATTTTAATGTAATTTTTTTTAGTTATTTCAGTAGTTTATGTATAAATTATGAATAAAATATTGAATTATTATAAATTAAAGGTAAGTACATGGATTACAAGATTTTAGATAAAAATAATATAATCGAATATATTCATTCTATAGAAGAAGTAAAAAATTATTTTAATGCAGATGATTTATATATTGATGAAATTGGTGATGGAAATTTAAACTATGTTTTTATAATTAAATCAATTCCAAATCCTAAAAAAGCTTTGATTCTTAAACAAGCAGTTCCATATTTAAGATGTGTAGGTGAAGAATATCCTTTAAGTAGAGAAAGAATGACTTTTGAGATAAGGGCTTTAGAACAATTTTCAAAAATCACTTCTAATTATATCCCAAAACTTTATGATGTTAATGAAGATATGAGTTGTGTTATTATGCAATATTTAGGTGAACATATTATTATGAGACAAGGAATGATAAATAAAACTTTATATCCAAATTTTGCAGAACATATCTCAACATTTTTAGCACAAAATCTATTTAAAACTTCATCTTTATATTTGAATTCAACAGAAAAAAGAGAACTTATTGATAAATTTAATTCAAATACTGAATTATGTAAATTAACAGAAGATTTTGTTTTCACATTTGCTTTTATGGAACATGAAACAAATGATGAATATTCTATAAATCATAATTTAGCAAAAGAATTATTTGAAGATTCAAATTTTAAAAAAGCTGTATTGGGTTTAAAATATAAGTTTATGACTCAAAGTGATGCTTTACTTCATGGTGATTTGCATACAGGTTCAATTATGTTAAATCAAGAAGAGACTTTTATTATTGATCCTGAATTTGCTTTTGTTGGACCTTTTGGCTTTGATATTGGCGCTTTGATTGGAAATCTTATTATGTCTTATACTTCCCATGTAGCTTTAAATACCCAAGAAGAGTATAGAATATGGATTTTAAAAGCTATTGAAGAAATATTTATAAAATTTGAAGAAAAATTTTTACATTTATGGAATGAGCAAGAAGAATCAGCCTTAATTGTAAATGGATTTATTCATAATTATGATTTACTAGAATACAAAAAAGAGTTTATGTTAAATATTTTCCAAGATGCTTTAGGCTATGCAGCTTGTAAAATGGCTAGAAGAATGTTTGGAATAGCAGGAGTAGCTGATATTAGAGACATAAAAGATGAAAAGATAAGAGATTATGCAATTAAAATGACACTTGATATTGCTAAAGTACTTGTAAAAGATCATAAAAATATAACAAAAGTAGAAACTGTATTACATATTATCAAGGAAAAAACTAAATGAATGGAAAGTATAAAGCTTTTTGGTTAAATGAAAATGGATTTGTAGAAGTAATTGATCAAACAAAACTTCCATTTATAGAAGAAACTGTTGTTTTAAAAAATGCAGATGATGCTATTGTATCTATAAAAGATATGATAGTTCGAGGTGCTGGAGTTATAGGAAACATTGGTGCCCTTGGAGTTTATTTAGCAGTAAAAGAAAACCAAGACTTAAAATTTATAGTAGAAAAGTCTAAAGAAATTAGAGAATCAAGACCAACTGCTGTAAATCTTATGTGGGCAGTTGATATTATGCTTGAAGCAATTTTAAATATAAATGAAAATGAAGATTTATTAGAAGTAGCGAAAAGTGCAGCAATAAAAATATGTGATGAAGATAGTCAAAGAAGTTCCCTTATTGCAAAATATGGTTGTGATATTTTTGAAGATATTATGAATAAAAAAGGTAAAAAATCAATTAATGTATTAACTCATTGTAATGCAGGTTGGTTAGCAATTGTGGATGATGGTTCTGCTTTAGCTCCTATTTATGAAGCAAAAAGAAGAGGTATTGATATTCATGTTTATGTAGATGAAACACGACCTAGAAATCAAGGAGCAAACCTTACAGCTTGGGAATTAGGACAAGATGATATAGAACATACAATTATTCCTGATAATACAGGTGGATATCTGATGCAACAAGGTTTAGTTGATGTATGTATTGTTGGAGCTGATAGAGTGAGTGCAAATGGTGATGTGGCAAATAAAATTGGTACATATTTAAAAGCTTTAGCAGCAAAAGACAATGATATTCCTTTTTATGTTGCTATTCCAGAAGGAACACTTGACTTTGAGATTAAAGATGGAGTAAAAGATATTCCCATTGAAACTAGAAGTGAAGATGAAGTTAAATATATAAAAGGTTTAAATAAAAATGGCGAAGTTGAAGAACTTTTAATAACTCCAAAGAACTCAAAAGCTGTTAATTATGGATTTGATATTACTCCTGCAAGGTTAGTTACTGGATTAATTACAGAAAAAGGTTTATGTGATACAAATGAGAAATCAATTTATAATAAATTTATAAATTAAAGATTTATTCATTTTTTTTTAATTTTTTTATTATACGCTTTCTTTTATTATTATAAAAGGAAGCCTGTTGCTTTTTAGTGGAATACCTAAACTCTTAAATACATTTGTATTATCAATTATTTTTCTTAGTATATTTCTTATTTTAAAAAGTTTTCATTTTTATAAAGAACTTAATGACTCTTTTGAAAAAGATATAAAAGCAGAAGCACGGGTATTAAACGACTATATAATATCTATGAAGGATATTTATCAAAAGCAATTATTTAAAAGTGGATTGGAGTTAAATGAAAAAACTCTTGGTTTTATACCTGCACATGCATCTTCTTTAATTCCTGAAAATTTTAAAAATCAACAAAAATATTATATAAAAAGTGTTTCTGATAGACCTAGAAACAAAAATAATAAAGCAGATAAAGAAGAGCAAAAGGCAATAGAGTTTTTTAATAAAAATGATGATATTGAATATTTTGAGAAATACAATGAAAATGGAAAACAATATTATCAATTTGCAACAAGAATAAATATTGAACAATATTGTTTAAAATGTCATGGAAAAAAAGAGAATGTTCTTCCTATAATAAAAGAAAAATATGATGATTTAGCATACAATTATAAACTTGGTGATTTAAGAGGAATTATAAGTATTAAGATTCCTACAGAGAATATAAATAATAAAGTAGATAGCTTTTTTAAAAGAGAATTAATCTATATTCTTGTGGTAATTATGTTAATTGGTACTTTATTATATTTAATTTATAAAAAAACAAAGCTCTTAGTAACTCATACTCAAAAAATCGCAACAGATTATGCTATGACAGATTCTCTTACAGGCCTTTATAATAGACATTACCTAAAGAATATAGATATAAGTGAGTTTGTATCTAGTGATTATTATATTATATTTTTTGATATTGATTATTTTAAGAAAGTAAATGATTTATATGGTCATACTTGTGGAGATTTAATATTAAAAGAGTTTTCTATTATCTTAAATTCTTACTCAAGAAATGATGATATTTTGTGTAGATATGGAGGAGAAGAATTTATTCTAATTATTAAAGATATTGATAAAAATATTTTGGAAAAGAAATTAGAAAAAATAAGAAAATCTATTGAAGAAAATAAATTTATTTTTCAAGAGAAAAAAATAAATATTACAACTTCAATAGGATATGCAAAAGCAGAAAAAGGTTCTGAATTTATAATAGTACTAGAACAGGCAGATAGTGCTTTATATACTGCAAAAGAGAGAGGGAGAAACCAAATTATAGAGTATGAAAGAATATAATATATTAAGCTATTTAGTATTTTTTATAGGATAAAATAATTTTTTATATGGATATAATTTATTTAATTTAAATGTGTAGGATGGAAAAAAGTGTTAAACGAATTTATAAGTAATAATATTTTGTATCTAGAAAGTGATGAAAAGTTTGGAACTAAATTAGTTGATCTTTTTTTGAATAATAGATATGAAATATCTTGGGCAAAAAATGAAGAAGAAGCTGTTTTTAAGTACCAATACCATAAACCAAATATTTTAATTTGTAATATAATTTTAGAAGATAAAAATATAATAAACTTAATACAAAATTTGAAGAAAAAAGATTCTAAATTAAAAATAGTTATTGTTACAAATAATTTTGAAAGTGAAAATCTACTTAAATGTATAAATTTAGGTATTTCTAACTATTTAGAAAAGAACAATTTTGTTTTTGAAAAAATAATATCTTTAATTGAAGTTAAAAATAGTTTTGCAAATGACAAGCCATTAAATAAATTTATTTTAGGTGAGGGCTTTGTTTACAATATTGATACAAAAGAATTATTAGATAGAAATAAAATAATTGTTCCTTTGAATACTCAAGAAAGACAATTAATAGAATTATTATTGAAAAACAAAAATAACTATGTTCCTTATCATCAAATTCAAAGTGTATTAGGTAAGGTCAAAGATGTTTCTATTGATAGTTTAAGAACAACTATAAGAATTATTAGAAAAAAAACCTACTCAGATATAATAAAAAATTTAAGTGGATACGGATATAAAATAAACTTTTTTAGTGGTGAATTAATATATCAAACTGAATTAGATGAAGAAAATAAAGTTAAAAATAAAAAGTTATTGCTAATAGAAGATTCTATAGAGATAAGTAACACTTTAAAAAAAGAGTTAAAAGGTTTTAGTTTAGAATGTGATTGTAGTTTGACTTACAATGATTCAAAAAAGCTAATAGAAGAAAATACTTATGATTATATTATTTTAAATCTACATTTGCCAGATAAAGACGGAATAGATCTATTGAATAGTATAAAAAGTATTTCAGATTCGAGAATTATTGTTTTAACTGCTGATTCAGATATTCATCTAAAAGAGTACTTATATTTACAAGGTGTTTTAGACTATGTAGAAAAAAGTAGAAACACTCAATATTTAGCTTATACTTTATACAAAACAATTTTTAATATTGAAAATAATGATAGTTTAAACAATGTACTAGTTGTGGATTCTTCGAAGCTAGTTTGTGACCATATTTGTGATCTTCTTATTCCTCGTAATTATAATGTAACAATAAAATATTCAATAACTGATGGATTGTCTTTTTTAAAAGATAGAAAAGTAGATTTAGTAATAATTGATTTAGATTTATTAGGTGAAAGTTGTTTTGAAACATTAAATTTAATTAAAAACAGTTATAAAGAATTGCCTATAATTTTATTATCTTCAGTAAAAAAATCTTCTACAAATAGAGATGCTTTTAAAAATGGAGCATCGGAAGTTTTATCAAAACCTTTATTAGCAGAAGAGTTTATTTTAAAAGTGGACCTTTGGGTTGATTATCATAGAAAAATACATCAAATAAAAAGTCAACAACAATTATTAAATGAGTACAAGTTAATAGTTGATAAAGCTTCTATTGTGTCTAAAACAGATTTAGAAGGTCAAATTACTTATGTAAATGAAACTTTTTGTAAAATCTCTGGATATACAGAAGAGGAGCTTTTGGGACAGTCTCATAATATAGTAAGACATCATGATATGCCAACTGAAGTTTTTACAGAAGTTTGGGACACTATAAAAGAGAAAAAACAAATATGGCATGGGCAGATTAAAAATAAAAGAAAAGATGGTTCTGCTTATTATGTAGATAGTTATGTGATGCCAATATTAAATGTAAGAAATGAAGTAGTTGAATATATTGCCTTAAGAAATTATATTAGTGAGAAAGAGTTCTATAATTTATAATTCAGTAATATTGTCTTTTTTAAATAGAATTACAAAGTGAAGGTTTTTTATGATAGATGAAGGTGTTGTAAAGTATTCATTAAAATATAATCAAACAGATGATATTGCGATAAAAGAGTGTAAAAAAATTGAAAATGTTAGAGCAAGACTCTTTTCTTTAGGCCTTATAGGAGCTTATAGTAATGGAATAGGCTTTGGTAATATATCTGTAAGATACAAAAAGAAAAACTCTTTTGTAATTACCTCTACTCAAACAGGAGAGTTACCCAAATTAACTCCTAGTTATTACTCTTTTGTTAAAAAAGTAGATTTTAAAAAATTTAGGACATATGCAATGGGACCAAGCCGTCCAAGTTCTGAAGCTATAACTCATGCTTGTATATATAATTTAGACCCAGATATAAAAGCTGTAATTCATATTCATAATGAAAAGATTTGGGATTATATGTTAAAAAACAATTATTTAAGTACAAATGATACGCCATATGGAACACCTGAGATGGTTGAAGATGTTAAAAATATTTACAAAAATATTGACCCTTTTTTAAATAATGCTTTTGTTATGAAGGGTCATTTTGAAGGAATAGTAACTTTTGGTAAATCTCTAAAAGATGCCGAAAAGACTCTTTATGAGATTATTAAAAAGTTACTAAAATAGATTAAAATATTTTTTTATAAATATGACAATAAGGTGTTTTCCCCGTTCTAGCATAATAGTCTTGGTGAAAGCCTTCTGCAATATAAAATGGATTAACTTCTACAAGTGACGTAGCTACGTCATAACCTTTTTTTGTCAAAATATCTATTACACCTTGTGCAGTATTTTTCTCTTCTTCATTGTGATAAAAAATTCCTGAAAGATATTGACTTCCAATATCTGGACCTTGCCCATCTCTTTGTTCTGGGTCATGAATTTCAAAAAATAGTTTTGTAAGCTCTTCAAATGTTACAATTTTTGGATCATAAACAACCTTTACAGTTTCTACATGCCCTGTTTTACCTTTTACAACATCATAATATCCTGGATTTTTTACCCAACCACCCATATATCCACTGATTGCATCTTTTACACCTTTTTTCTTTTCAAAATGGTGTTCAACACCCCAAAAACAGCCTCCTGCAAAATATGCAGCTTTTAAGTTTTTATCCATAGGTTTTTCTATTTTAATCTCTTTATCCATTGAACTAGCAAGCAATAAACCAATTCCTATAAATAGAAGTAAAAAATATTTACGCATAAGTATCCCTTTGATTTTTCTTGATTATATTATTATACTGTGTAGTAACTATTTAGATATAATACAAAAAAATTAAATTAAGAAATTAAATGAATATAACTGAAGAAGAAAAAAAAGCTGTATATAAAACTATATATAATAGAAGAGATACTAGAAGTGAATTTAAAACAGAAGATATAGATGATGAAGTGATTAATAGAATTTTAGATGCTGCCCATCATGCTCCAAGTGTTGGCTTTATGCAACCTTGGGATTTTATAGTAGTTCGTGATAAAAAGGTTAAAGAGCAAATAAAAGATGGATTTGAGCAAGCTAATGAAGAAGCAAAACTTATGTTTAAAGATGAAAGACAAAAAATTTATAAGAGTTTAAAACTAGAAGGTATTTTAGAAGCTCCTGTAGGTATTTGTATTACTTGTAATAGAAATAGAGCTGGTGAAACAGTACTTGGAAGAACTGCAAATTTAGATATGGATTTATATAGTGCAGTATGTGCGGTGCAAACTTTATGGATTGCAGCAAGGGCTGAAAATCTTGGAGTTGGTTGGGTTAGTATTATTCATCATGATGTATTAAAAGAGATATTAGATATTCCAGAGGATATAGTTCCTATAGCTTATCTTTGTATTGGAAAAGTTGATTACTTTCATGATAAACCAGAGTTAGAGAAAGCAGGGTGGACTTCACGAATACCTTTAGATCAGTTAGTTCATTATGATAAATGGAATAAGAAAGAAAACTAAGTATAAAATTTTGTAAGTTTATTAGGATTTACACCACAATAATATAAAGATATTAAAATCCAATTTCTTAGGGTTGTGTAGATTATTCCTTTATTTTCCCATTTTCTTGCGCTTGTGATTACTTTTTGTTTAGATATTTTAATATTTAGATTCTCTTTTTTTAGTTTTTGCATTAAATTTACATCTTCCATAAGTGAGATGTTTTCATAGCCTTTTATTTTTTCAAATATATTTTTTCTTATAAATATAGCTTGGTCTCCATATGGTACTTTTGTGATTCTTGAACGCCAAGAAGCTACTTTTGCGATAATACTTAGGATAAATCTATTTGAATCAAAACTTAAGTCAAAAGCACCTGCTTGGATATTTTTATTTTCTAAGATAGTAGAAATAATATCAAATGCATTTTTAGGAAGTATAGTATCTGCATGTAAAAAAAGTAATATATCTTTTGATGCTAAACTTGCACCTTTATTCATTTGATTTGCTCTACCTTTTATAGAGTTGGTTTTTATTACTTGTTCATTTTTTATAAGTTTGATTGTTGAACTATCATTTCCATCTACAATAATAATTTCATTATTTTTCATATCATGTTTAAATAGTTTTTCTAAAAATAAATTGATATTTGATTCATTAAATACTGGAATAATAATTGAAATATTGATATTTGTTTCCTTTTATACAGTTTAATACACATTAACTAAACGGAATTATTCTATCATAATAGATTATAAAAATATTTAAATAAAGGTTTACAAATGGGTAATTTTTGGGAGCATAGGCAAGTTTTAAAAGATAAATTTGATTTAATACAAATAAATATTGGAAATATGTGTAATCTTACTTGTACTCACTGTCATATAGGAGCAAGTCCTAAGGGTGACAAAAATATGGATATATTAACTGCAAATAAAATTATTGAAAAGATTGAAAAACTTGATATACAAACTATAGAATTTACTGGTGGAACTCCAGAGATGAATGAAAGTTTTTTAACATTCCTTACAAGGTTAAATAAAGCAGGGAAAAACTTAGTTGTAAGAACTAGTTTAACAGTTTTAAATGATGAGAAATATAAACATTTTTTAGAAGTATATAAAAAATTTAATGTAAAAGTAATAGCTTCTTTACCTTCTGTTTTTGAAGATGGAACAACACAGCAAAGAGGAGCTGGTGTTTATGATGAAACAATAGTTTTACTAAAAAAACTAAATGATATGGGTTATGGTAAAGGTGATTTACAATTAGATTTAGTATATAATCCTGTTGGAACGTATCTTCCTGCTCCTCAAGCTCAATTACAACAAGAGTATAAAACAATATTAAAAGATAAGTTTGATGTTGAATTTAACTCTCTTGCTACTATAGTTAATATGCCTATCAAAAGATTTAAATTTGATTTGAAAAAACATAATCTTTTAGATGAATATATGGATACATTGAAAAGTAAATATAATGAAAGTACTTTATGTAATGTAATGTGTAAAAGAGTTTTATCTATTGATTATCAAGGTTTTATTTATGATTGTGATTTTAATCTTGCATTAGAAACTAGAGTAAAAGGATATGAAAATACTCCTTTTTGGGAAATAGATTTTAATAATTTTAAACCAGAAATTAGTTTTGATTCACACTGTTATGCCTGTACAGTTAATAGTGGAAGTTCATGTCATGGGGAAGTTATTCCCAATGAAAAAGATGAGGAGGCTAGTTCTTGTTGTTCTGAGACTTCATGTTCAGATGAAAAAGTTGAAGAAGTAAGTTCATGCTGTGTTGAGAGTTCATGTTCAGATGATGAAGCAAAATGCACAGAAGAATTTGATGCTAAGGACAATGCAAAAGAGTATTACGGAGAGGTTTTAAGCTCAAGTGAGGATTTAAAAACAACTGCCTGTTGTACTTTAGATATGATTCCCAAGCGAGTACGAGATACATTACCATATATAGTAGATGAGATAAAAGATAAGTATTATGGCTGTGGTTCTCCTATGCCTTTAGTTCTTGAAAATCAAACAATGCTTGATTTAGGGTGTGGAAGTGGAAGAGATGTTTATATTCTTTCAAAGCTTGCAGGTCAAAGCGGATTTGTACATGGTATAGATATGACTGAAAATCAAATTAATGTGGCAAAAAAACATCAAGAAGCACAAACTAAAAGATTTGAGTTTTGTAAAGTAAATACAAATTTTGTACATGATTATATAGAAAATATAGATAAACATTTTGAAGAAGAGTCTATAGATATAGTTACTTCAAATTGTGTTATTAATTTACTTGAGGATAAAAGAGATATTTTAAGAAAAGTATTTAAACTTCTAAAATACGGAGGAGAGTTTTATTTCTCTGATGTTTACTCAAATAGAAGATTACCTGAACATATTAAAAAAGATAAAGTATTACATGGAGAGTGTTTAGGTGGAGCTTTATATGCAAATGATTTTGTAAGGTTTGCTATTGAAGCTGGATTTACAGAACCTCGTATGGTTACTTCAAAAGAGATAGAAATAACAGATGAAAAGATGAAGAAAATTATAGGCAAAACTAAATTTTATTCAATTACTTATAGATTATGGAAAATAGAAGACTTAGATAGTGTTTGTGAAGATTATGGACAGTTTGCTATATATAAAGGTGGAATTAAAGAGAGTGAATTAGAGTTTCAATTAGACTCAAATCATTTGTTTGAAATAAATAGGCCTGAGCATGTATGTAAAAATACAGCGGATATGTTAAGTAAGACTAGATATAAAGATTATTTTGAAATTATTGGAAATACAGATATTCACTTTGGTGAGTTTAAGGGTTGTGCTACATTAGCCAATGAATATGAAAAAGAATCAGAAAATGAAAAGGATTTATCATGCGGTTGTTGTTAATTTTTATTTTTGCTGTATTTACATTAAATGCACAAGTTTTATTAAAAGAGGACTTTAACTCTTTAGAAAATTGGGAACCTTTATTATTTGAAAAGATTGAAAAGCATTCAACTTATGAAATAAAAGATTCTGTTTTAGTTGCAAAAAGTAATGCTTCAGCTTCTGGTATAAAGTTCAAAAAAAACTATGATATTTTTAAATATCCAAAACTTTCTTTTAAATGGAAAGTAAACAATGTATATAAAAAAGGTGATGCTACAAGAAAAGATGGTGATGATTATCCTATTCGTATATATGTGATGTTTGAATATGATCCAGATAAAGCAGGTTTTTTTGATCAAATAAAATATGATTTAGCAAAGTCTATTTATGGAGAGTATCCTCCTCATAGTACTATAAATTATATTTGGTCAAATAAGATACAAGATAAGAATATAATTACAAGCGCTTATACCAATAGGGCAAAAATGATTATTTTAAATAATTCTGATATAAACTTAAACAAATGGCAAACACATACTGTGGATGTTTTAGCAGATTATAAAAAAGCTTTTGGTGAAAATCCTCCTAATAATGTTACTTTAGCAATAATGACTGATTCTGATAATACAGGAGAATCATCATTGTCTTATATAGATTTTATTGAAGTAAGTAATGAATAAAAATTTAGTAATCATGTTTGTAAAGGAACCTAAATTAGGTTTTGTAAAAACAAGATTATCAAAAGATTGCGATGAAGAATTCACTTTAGATTTGTATAAATGTTTTGTTCGTGATTTAATTAGCACTTTAAAAGTATCAGAGTTTGATTTTAAACTCTGTGCTTATCCTAAATTAGATTTGATAAATAAAGAGTTTGGTGATTTTAACAATTTCTTACAATCCCATGGAGATTTAGGAGTAAAAATGCAAAATGCATTTCAAACTCAATTTGAAAATGGCTATGAAAAAATTGTCTTAATAGGAAGTGATACTCCTCATATATCAAATGAAATTATAAATGAATCTTTTTTGAAACTTGATACTAATGATATTGTTTTAGGCCCTTCTTTAGATGGAGGTTATTATCTAATTGCTTTTTCTAAACAAAAATTTTATGATGAGGTATTTAAAAATATTTCTTGGAGTACAGAAAATGTATTAGAAGAGACTTTACAAAAGCTACACGAAAAACAGGTAAATTTACTTCATAGTTTGAATGACATTGATGTTTTAGATGACTTGAATAGCTTTTTTAAAGAGTATTCAAATAGTTTTTTTAAAACCTCAGAAACAATAAAATTTTTAGAAAAGAGGAAATCATGGAGAAGTTTGATGTAATAATTATAGGTGGAGGACCAGCTGGATTAGTTGCTTCAAAGATTTTAGTTGCTTTTGGAAAGAAAACTGCAATAGTAGAAAGAGCTAAACTTGGAGGAGATTGTACCCATAGTGGATGTGTCCCTTCAAAAACTCTTTTAAAATCTGCAAAAGCTTATTATGATACTAAAAATATTTCTAAATATGGACTTTCTTCAAATGATATATCAATAAATACTTCAAATGTATTAGAACATGTAAGAAGTGTTGTTGCAGAAATTTATTCCCATGAAACACCTGAAATATTTGAAGAAGCAGGGGTTAATATTATAGAAGGGAATGCTACTTTTATAAATGCAAATGAGATTAATGTAGATGGAAAAATATATTATTCAAATAAATTTATAATTGCTACTGGTGCAAGGGCAGATATTCCTAATATAACTGGATTAAAAGATATATCATATTTAACAAATGAAAATATATTTTTACAAGAAGCAATTCCCCAATCTTTAATTGTAATTGGAACAGGAGCCATTGGTGTTGAAATGGCAACAGCTTTTAATCGTTTAGGTTCAAAAGTAACTATTCTTTCACGAAGTGAAGGTATTTTAAAAGAGAATGATGAAGAGCTTAGTAATATTTTATTAGAACAATTGCAAAAAGAGGGTATTGATTTTATTAACAATGTAGAGTTTGTAAAAGCAAGCGAAGATGATACAGAAAAATCAATTTATATTAAACAAAATGGTGAAGAAAAAAAAGTAAGTGCAAATGAAATTTTAATTGCAACTGGACGTGCCCCAAATGTGGATTTAGACCTATCAAATGCAAATGTAAATTATGATAAGAAGGGAATAAAAGTAAATGAATACCTTCAAACATCAAATGAAAACATTTATGCAATTGGAGATGTTTCTACAAAGTATAAATTTACACATATAGCAGAACAAGAAGCTATTGTTTCTGCTTCAAATATTGGTTTGCCAATTAAGAAAAAAATCTCTTATGAAAATATTGGATGGTGTGTATATAGTGACCCTGAGTTAGCTCAAATTGGATTAAGACCAAAAGAAGCAGATGAAAAATACAAAGATGAAGTGAAAACTTATAAATTTGAATATAAAAATTCAGATAGAGGGTATACTGATGTGGACAAAATAGGGCTTATAAAAGTTAGTGTATTAAATAGCGGTAAAATTGTTGGAGCTTCTATTTTAGGATCTAGAGCTGGGGAATTAATTCATCAACTACAATTGGCTAAAACTTTTAATATCTCATTTGATAAGTTATCAAAAATGGTATATTTATATCCTACTTATGCAGATATTATAAAACAACCTTCAAAACAGTTTTATATTAATAAATTACTAAATAACAAGTTTTTAAAGTTTTTAAAAAAAATTAAATCGATAGTTACAGGGAGTTAGTTATGAAAAGTAAAATTATAATAGTTCTTGTATTTGTTTTAATCATTGGTCTAATTAAATTTTTTGATTTGGATTCATATTTTACTTTTGAGAATTTAAAAGCTCAAAAAGATGTATTAACTACTTTTGTAAATGAAAATTATGCTTTAACTGTAGTTATATTTATTCTTACGTATATAGTATCTGTTGCTTTTTTAATTCCTATTGCTACAGTATTGACTCTTTCAGGTGGATTTTTATTTGGTGCACTTGTTGGGACTGTATTTGTAAATATTGGAGCAACACTAGGAGCAGTAGCTGCTTTTTTACTTGCGCGATATATAATTGGAAAAAAGGTACAATCAAAATATGAAAAGCAATTAGAAAAATTTAATACAGAATTAGAAAATAGTAAATATCAATATTTATTTAGTTTGAGATTTCTACCTATTTTCCCATTTTTCTTAGTAAACTTTTTATGTGGAGTTACAAAAGTTGATTTAAAAACATTTATCATCACAACTTCACTTGGAATTATTCCTGGTTCATTTGTTTATACATATGCTGGAAGTCAGTTAGCAAATATTAATTCTTTGGGGGATATTTTTACTAAAGATATTTTGTTTGCATTCATACTTTTAGGACTTTTAACATTAGTACCAGTTATTGTAAAAAAATTTAAAAATAGAAGAAAGGAAATAAGTAATGAAGATATTGTTACTTGAAGATGATCCAGCTTTAAATGACTTGTTGGATGATCACTTAACTGACAAAGGATATAAAGTTACTTTAGCAACTAATGGACAAGATGCTTTAGAATATTTAATTGATGAAGTTTTTGATTTAGCGTTATTAGATATTAATACACCTATTATGACTGGAATTGAAGTTTTAAAAACTATACGAGAAGATTATAAGAATCAAACTCCAGCAATTGTATTAACAGCTTATCAAGATACAAAACATTTAAAAGAATCTTTTGAAAGTGGAGTTGATGATTATATTAAAAAACCTTTTGATTTAGAAGAATTAGATCAAAGAATTATGAAATTATGTAAACATTTTTTAATTGAACAATCAGATGATGTTGAGATAGGTGAAAATATAAAATTTATCCCTGAATCTTGCCAATTAGTAGTTGATAATGAGACTAAACATTTAGCTCAAAAAGAGAGAGATATTTTAAAATATTTTTGTAAACATAAAAGTAGAGTTGTATCTAGTGACGAATTATTACAAAATATCTGGGCATACGAAGAGATGCCAACTGATGCAACAATTAGAGTTTATATTAAAAATTTAAGAGAACTTCTTGGAAAAGATAGAATCCAAACAATTAGAGGTATAGGATATAAGTTTGAATAAAAGTGAAAGAAAAGCCTTAGTAAGTTTTTTATCAATTTATATAGGCTCTGCATTATTACTTATTGGTATTTTATTATATTTCTATTATCAAGATGAAGTAGAAAGTTTAGAAAATACATGTAATATGACCCTTGGTAATGCTTCAATGCAGATAAAAACGGATATCTTAAATTCTTATATGCATCATCAGAAATTTGTACCAAAAAAGCTAGAGAAAGATGTGTTAAGATATGCATTATTTGATGAAGATAAAAAATTAATTTATTCATATATTGATGGTGTAGATTTTGTAGATTTAGAAAAGAAATTTTATGAAAGTGATATTTATCATTTTTATATTGAAAAACTTAATGACCCAAAAATTCCTATTAAATATATTGTTATAGAGACTTGCCAAGGTATTGAAGATAGAGATAGTTTAAAAGTATATGTAGTTATTGCTCTTCTTCTTAGTGCTATTTTTGTAGGTTTTATTGCGTATTTTTTAGCAAAAATTTTATTAAAACCTGTAAGGGAAAAAGTAGAGCATATGGATAACTTTATAAAAGATTCTGCCCATGAATTAAATACTCCAGTATCTGTTTTAATGACCTCTGTTAGTATGCTAAAAAAAGGTAAGAAACCAGATAAGATGATGAAGTATATTATGAGTAGTTCTAAACAAATTTCTCAAATTTATAATGATATTCATTTTTCTGCTTTTGATACTATGCATGATAGTGTAGAAGAGACATTCAATCTTGATGAACTTGTTTGTGATAGTGTTGAGTATTTTAATGATATTTCAGTTACAAAAAATATTACTTTGGAGTGTGCTGTTGAACCATGTAAGATTTTAATGGATAGAACAAAAACTCAAAAAGTTGTTAATAATATAATATCAAATGCAATTAAATATAGTAACCCAAACTCTATTATAAAAGTTTCTTTAAAAGATTCAGTTTTTGCAGTACAAGATTTTGGAATAGGTATAAGTGAGAATGATCAAAAAGAGATATTTAAAAGATATAAAAGAGTTAAAAGTGGTAGTAACATAGAAGGTGGTTTTGGAATAGGATTAGATATTGTAAAACGTATTTGTTTTGATTATAAATTGAAACTAGGCCTTATTTCTAAAATCGATGAGGGTTCAACTTTCTCAATCGATTTTACTAATATTGTTGTTACTTCCCAATAGAGTTTATTTTTAATGATATAGAAATATTCTCTTTATGAATAGTGTCAAGCTGTGAGCCAATTGATCTTTTCTCATGGTTTGACAACTCTCCTTGAATTGATTGTAGTATATGCCAAAATCTTTCGTTGAATGGTGTATTTAATTCTTTTAATTTATGCTCAAAAATATCATCAACAATAATTTCAATTAGATGATTATAAATGATTTTATTTGTTTCTCTTTGAAGTTTATATTTTTTCATGATTATTAGATTGTTTTTATAAACTAACTTTTCTTCTTCTGTTAATTTATCATCTTCTTTAATGTCTTCTATCTCTTTATCTAAAAAATTTTCTAATAAAGAAACTTCTTTTTCACAAGTTTCTTTTAAATTGGTTTTTAAATTAAGTATAGTATTTAATATCTCATCATCATTTAATCTTTTGCCATCTATATTGTGAGTATAGATAACTCCTTTTTCATAATTATGGTGAATTGCATTGTATATTTGCATTGCAGGATATATATACACATATTTATCATCTTTTCCGTTTTTAAAGCTTATTCCATGAGGAGAAACTATCTCTTTTGGTCCTGTATATTCTAGTTTCATAAATACACCTTTTTATATTTGAATGTTAAGTTATAATAAATTTACTCATATTTTATACAAATAAAAATAAAATATACGAAAGGTTTAATATGAATAATAAAATTGAAAACTTTAAAACAGATGAATTAACTGATACAAAATTTGTTCACCCTGTTAAAATAACTTATACACAAAATGGAAAAAATAAAGCATGGGAAGCAGTGAAAAGTTTTGATTCAGTTGCCGTATTACTCTATCATGAAGAAAAGAACTCTTTTCTTTTAGTAAAACAGTTTAGACCTCCTGTATACTTAAACGATACTTCTAAATTATGTACATATGAGCTTTGTGCAGGTATTGTAGATAAAGAAAAACCTCTTGAAGTTATAGTAAAAGAGGAAATTGACGAAGAGTGTGGATATAAAGTTCCTTTAGAAAATATTGAAAAAATCACATCTTTTTATACAAATGTTGGAGTTAGTGGTGGATGCCAAAGTTTATACTACGCTTCAATAAATGAATCTATGAAAGTACATAAAGGTGGAGGAATTCATGATGAAGAGATAGAAACTATGTTCTTACCAGTTTCTAGCTTTAGAGATTTTATTTATGATGAAAATAAGGCTAAAACACCAGGATTGATGTTTTCATTTTTTTGGTTTATGGATAATAAACTAGATAAATAAATATGAAAAATTTAATTGTATATGGAAGTTTAATTAATAAAAAAGAACTTTTAAAAGAAGGTATATTATTAAAAGATGTCGAATTTGTAAAAGTGTATGGATTTAGAAGGGTATTTAATCAAGAACCTTCTTATAGATTTGTTGACTCGATAAATCGAGCTGTTTTAAACGTAGAAGAGGAAGAAGAATTTTGGTTTAATGCTTTAGTTATAAAAAATTTATCTGATCAATATTTTGAAACTTTAGATAAAAGAGAAAAAGGTTATGATAGATTTTTTTTAGATGAAAAAAGTGTTAGAACTTATGATGATACTATTATTTTAAATTGTGTGCTTTATAAAGGGAAGTTTCAGAAGAAAAACAGTGAAATATTACCAAATTTTGATTATTTAAAAATTTGTCTGGATGGAATTGAGAGTTTTGGTAAAAGTTATTTAGATGATTTTCTAAAAACTACATATAAAAATTCAAAAGAGGGATTAGTTCTTATATAATTAAAAATATATATTAAGTAATATAAGCCATCCCAATTAGGGTTAGGATGACTTACATTAAATAGCTAAATACTATTTTTTTACTTCCTTTTCTTTTTTTAATTTTGTACTAATAATTTCTTGTGCTGCTGGAAGATCTTTTCTATCCATTGTTCCAAGTTCTTGATCAAGTTTTTGCATTAATTGTTCTTTTACTTTAACATCTTTAGTATTATTAATTTTATCTACTAGCATATTAACATTACTTAATCCTGCTGCAAATAAACCTGTTGCTGAGATGATAGCTAGAATTGCTATTTTTTTATTTAATTTCATTTTAATACTCCTTTATTTTGTTAAAATGTAATGGAAGTATATATTTAATGTGTAAGTTAAGTGTTAGTTCTATTTTTAAATTTTTTTATCTTGATGTTTAATATGATTTTGATTATAATTGGAACCTTTTTGAGTGTTAGATATAAAATAAAATATTACTTTATATCTTTTTTTATTATAAAAATTAAAGATAAAAGAAGATACTAATTATTCAAAGAAAACCAATAAACTATGATATACAGGCTTTTAAATACTCTTATCATATTTGCTAATCTAATAATATATTAGTTTGATGATAGTTTTAATAGAAACGAAGCCATATTATAAAATAAAAGGAAGGTTATAAAAATGACTAACTTACAACGAATATGTTTTATAACAGGTTTTACAATACTTTTTTCTGGATGTGTTAAAGAGAATACTTCAGAAACTATAATCCCTCCTAAGAAACCAATTGTTAAAAAAGAAACAAAAAAAAAGATAGTTAAACAAGTTAAGAAAAAACAGATAACATATAAGTACTGTAGTAAACATACAAAGGTTATGGCTCATGCTTCTAAATATATTACAGAAGAGTTTGAAAAAGGATATTTTATTCAAAAGGATGTTGTTGGAGCAAAAGCACAACTTTTTTTAATTGAAAATAAATCTCCTACAATTTTTGCAAAAAATATTAATGCAGCTTTAGAGTCTTATAATTCACAATATCAATTAGCAAAAAAGAATAAATGTAATTTAAAGTCTTTTAAAATATCACCTATTTCAAAAGTTAAAAACAGTATCAAAATTTTAGAAAAAAGTGATGAAAAAGTAAATAAAAAATAAAGGAAGAAGAATGAAATTTAATAAACTAATAATGACCTTTTTCTTTTTTATAGCAACAACAATGTTTGCAGAGACTAAAGAAGTAGATAAACTATTTGAGAAAGTAAATCAAGCTCCTACTCCTGAAGAGAAAAAAGAGTTAATAGAAGAATTAAAGAAAAAGTTAGCACAAAAAAATATAAAAGCTAGAGAAGAAGCTGATGCTATTATTAAAGCTAAACAAAAAATTCCTCTTAAACCTTATAATGATAGTTCATTAAAAAAGTAAATATTTAGATGAATAATAAAATAAAAATCTTACTTTTAGAAGATGATAATATTTTAGCACAAACAATGGTTCAAATTTTAGAACAAGAAAATTATGATGTTACTTTAGTAAGTGATGGTCAAGAAGTAATTGACATTACTTATGAAAATAAATTTGACCTATATTTATTTGATATAAATGTTCCTTTAATTAGCGGAATGGAAACTTTAAAACTTTTGCGTGATGCAGAAGATAATACACCTACATTTTTTATTACAGCGCTTAGAGATATTAAGACTACATTGGAAGGTTTTAATTGTGGTTGTGATGATTATATTAAAAAGCCATTTGACCTTGATGAATTACTTGCTAGGATTCAAGCAACGTTAAAACGTAAAAACCCTGTTATTCAATATAACGATATTTCATTTGATTTATTAGAAAATAGGGTACTAAAAGGTGGAAATGAAGTAACTTTAGGAAATGTAGAAAAAGAGATTTTTGCATTACTTATACGTAATATAAATATGACAGTTGATAAATCAACTTTTTTTGATTACATGAATAAACCGAGTGAAACTGGACTTCGTGTTCTAATTAGTAAATTAAAAAAAGTGTTAGATTTAAATATCACAAATACCAAAGGTATAGGATATAAACTTGAAAAACTATGAGAAAAAATCGCTTTTCACTACAATATATCTTTTTTTTATACCTTTAATTATTTTTGCAAGTATTGTCTTGTATATGTATCACGAAGATAAAATAAAAGATATAGATCAGAATATACTTTATCAGATGAAAGATTATACTTTTGATTTCAAAGGAGATAAGTTTTCACTTGATATTATAGAAGAAGATAAAGAAAAACAGCTTTTCAAAATTTATCATTGTGAAGAAGGTTTATGTGCTTATTTTCAGATACCTTCAACGGGTCCTTATTTTCTAAAAGTAATTTATGATAAAGAAAAATATGAAAAAGTTTATAATGAATTTTTAATAAAAATTTTCAAATTTAGTATCATTATTTTCTTTTTATTACTTTTTATTTCAGTAGGCTTTGCTATGTATTCTATGCGACCAATGAAAGAAGCTCTTTATCTTTTAGAAAATTTTCTTAAAGATTTAATTCATGATTTAAATACACCAGCCACTTCTATATTATTGAATTCAAAACTCTTAAGAAAAAGAGGTGATTTTGATGAGATTGAACGTATTGAACTTAGTGCAAAAAGTATCTCTTCTTTATATAAAAACTTAGAATTTATAACTCCAAACAAGATTTCAAAAGATGAGACGGTATCCCTAGAAGAGTTGATTAATGAAAAAGTAGAAATTTTACAAAAAATATATCCTAAAATTAATTTTACAAAAAATATGAGAGATGGAATAATTAAAAGTAATAAGAGTGGTGTAGAACGTATTATTGATAACTTATTAACAAATGCTTGTAAATATAATAAAAAAAATGGATATGTTTATATAACAGTAGAGAAACAAAAATTAGTAATAGAAGATACCGGAGTAGGTATCAAAGATACAAAAAAAGTATTTCAACGATATTATAAAGAAAATACCAATGGTTTAGGAATTGGCATGAGTATTGTAAAACAATTATGTGAGACTTTAAATATCCATATTTATATACAAAGCCAAATAGATGAAGGAACTAAAATAGAATTGGTTTTTACTTAGAAATAATCAAATATTTAAATTCAAAATAATTTAAGAGTATTTTTTGTAAAAAAAAGAGTATAATTTATAACAAAAAAATATATTTTTAAAAAAGGACTCTTATGGAAATTTCTTCAGATATTAAAACCTATTCAGATGTAAGCTCTGTAGAGAAAAATTCTACTACACAAAAAAGTGATGATTTTAGTCAATTGTTAGAAACAAAAGATATGACAGAATCAGAATATAAAAAATTAACTTTTGAAGAAGCAAAAGAGCTTCAACTTCAACGGGAAAAAGAAGGTGCTTTTAAAACTAAAGAAACAGAAGGTTATGATCTTATGTTTGGAGAGTTTGGTACTTCATTATTGCAAGTTACTACTTTAACTAATGACGAAGCTTTTAATAAAGCTGCCTTTGAAACTATGAAGAAAAAAGAGATTCCTGCTATGTATTTAACAGAGCTTAAAAATAATATGGATTATCATGCAGGAAGAAGGAAAAATCCTCATGGAAGTTTAGATGTATCAGAAGTATATGGTAATTCAAGTTCATTATCTAGAAATGAAATGAATCAAATTGACTTAGATGCTTTTTTAGAAAATATAATTAATACTTACGTTCAATTATTGTCTAACTTGCCTTCATATTTAAATAGAGATGATACTAAACAAAGTTTGGATGATTTAAAAGAAATTCAAGAAAATTATCAAGAAAATAAAAATGATAATAAAACAGTTGTAGAACAAATTGTAGGAAGCAATAATATTAATCCTTTTCATGTTCAAAGTATGGTCTGATTAAAAAATTATGTAAATCCTTCAAATTAGGGTTTGAAGAATTTACATAGGATAATTAAGGTTATGTAGTAGGGGTTATTTAGTAATAAGTTTTGATTGTTTTAATTTTGCGTTAACAATTCTTTGTGCTTCTGAAAGATCATCTTTGTCCATTATTTCAAGTTCTTCATCAAGCTTATCCATTAATTGGCTTTTAACTTTTAGGTCATTTGTACTATTAATTTTTTCTACTAGTACAATAATATTATCTGTTCCTGTTGCAAATAAACTTGTTGCACCTAAGATTGTTAAGATTGCTATACCTTTTGCTAATTTCATTTTTATACTCCTTGTTTTTTAAATGTATGGAAGTATATAAATAAAGTGTTAGTTAAGTGTAAGTTGATATTTTATCTTGAAAGAGATATTCCAAAACTAATACGATTTATTTCTTTATCATAATCAATTAAGCTATCTCCATAGCCATTAGATAATTGAACATATCCAAAAGTATTTTTAGAGTTAAAAAATGGAAAAGTCCAATCAAATTGGGTAAAACCTTTATTTTTATCATTAAATTTTAGATTATTTCTAAGTAAAAGTTTAAAAGTATGTTTTTTATATGGATAAACAAGAGTTAAGTCGCCATATCCCATATAATCTTCTATATCTGGATTATCATCATCTTCTTCTCTTTCTGGTAATCTATACCATACTCTAGGTATTGCAAATAAATTGCCAGCTTGAAAATAGCTTTCTAAATATAATCTATTCCAAGACCTTGATTCTGGCTCATTTTGTCCATTTGATTCATGAAGTAATCCAAATTTAAAACCTTTTAAAGAAGTCTTATCTCTTTTTCCATAGGGTACAGTTACAAATATTTCTGGTTTATAATTTGTTTCTCTAAATGGTGATGATTCTTCATAAAGTTGCCACCATGAGGTATGTGTATATGCAAGGTTTATTGTTTCATTAAAACCAAAAAGATTATGAAAGATAGGTTTTTTTACACTTAACTGGAATTTTGTTTCTACTTGATTTCTTCCTTCTCTTTTTTTTGTATCGTATGAAAAAGGTAGTAAATAGTTTTCTTTATATGGATATAAATTAAAATTTGAAGCAATAATTTGTTCGATGGTTTCAACAGTCTCTTTGTTTTCAATTGTATCAAGTGTTGTTGATATTGCTTTTACTTCTTTCTTTTTATCTTCATCAATATATACGCGATTTATTGTACGTTCTTTATTTGCAATCTCTTTGTATAGAAGCATTGCTTCTTTGTATTTACCTTCTTGTTCAAGGTTTAGAGCTTCGTTATATAATTTGTTTAAATCACTATTAGCATTTAGAAATATAGTACTCAGAATAATTAAAAAAATAAAGTTTAGATGTTTCATTATTGTTAAACCCTTATAAAAAATTATTAAAATACTAGCACAATAAGTAAAATAAACCTATAAAATGATATAATCGCGAATATATTATAAAAAAGGTTTTTTATGCTTGTAGCACCTTCAATTTTATCAGCAGATTTTGGAAATCTTGCTAATGAAATAAAAGCAATCTGTGATGGTGGTTGTGATTTAATACATGTTGATGTAATGGATGGACATTTTGTTCCAAATATGACAATTGGTCCCGTGGTTGTAAACCCAGTTGCAAAAGCTGCAACAAAGCCTCTAGATGTACATCTAATGGTTGAAGATAACAATTTCTTCATTGATTTATTTGCACCAATTAAACCAGAGTATATTTCTTTTCATATAGAGAGTGAGAGACATCCACATAGAGTTATTCAAAAACTAAGAAGTTTAGGAATTAAACCTGCAATTGTTCTAAATCCTCATTCTACTCCTGAATCAATTGAGTATTTACTTGAAGATTTAGATATGGTTTTATTAATGTCAGTAAATCCAGGTTTTGGTGGACAAAAGTTTATTTCAAGTGTTGTAGAAAAAGCTAAAAAGTTAAAAGAATTGATTAATAAAAGAAACCCAAATTGCCTAATTCAAGTTGATGGTGGAGTAAATAATAAAAATATCCATGAGTTAAAAGATGCTGGTGTTGATGTTGTAGTTGCTGGATCTTATGTATTTGGAAATGAAAATTATGGTGAAGCTATAAAGAGTCTACAGGTTTAATAATGAAAGTTAAAATTTGTGGTATTACTAATCTAGAAGATGCTCTAGATGCAATAAATGCAGGTGCAGACGCTTTAGGTTTTGTTTTTTATGAGAAAAGTCCAAGATATATTGATCCTTTTACTGCTAGAGAAATAGTAAAAGCTCTTCCCCCTTTTATTCAAACTGTAGGGCTTTTTGTAAATGAAAATAGTTCATTTATAAATCAAGTTTGTACAAATGCAAAAATGCAACTTGCTCAAATAATAGATGATGATAATTATACTGATTTTGCGAGTTTAAATTATAAATACATAAACGTAATAAGAGCAAAATCTGAAAAAGATATAGTTGAAAATCAAGACAATTATATTTTAGTAGATGCCTTTGTGGAATCATTTGGTGGAGCTGGTAAAAGAGTAGCTCTTGAATGGTTTAAGCATGCTGATTGTTCAAAGATTGTTCTTGCTGGTGGTTTAAATGAAAATAATCTTCAAGAACTAAAAGGTTTTAATTTTTATGGAGTTGATGTAAGCTCTGGAGTTGAAGCTTCAAAGGGAAAGAAAGATAAACAAAAAATGATTAACTTTGTAAAAGCAGTTAATGAAATCTAAAAATCAAAAGAATCATTTAACTAGATTGATTGAAAGACTAAAAAGAGAACCTATTGAATTAGATGTTTTTTTAGAAGAACTTAAAAATAATCAAGATAGATTTTTTGATAATCCAGATTTAGAATTTGAACTATTACTTTCTAATGGACTCCCTTTAGATATTTATAATGATAAAGTTATTTTAAAAACTTTAAAAACACCTATTGATAAACAAACTTTTTGTATTGTTGATATAGAAACAAATGGTGGCCACGTAAATAAAGGCCATCAAATAATAGAAATTGGTGCTGTTAAGTATAATGGAGGTCAAATTATAGATAAATTTGAATCACTAGTTTATGCAAAGCACATTCCTGAATATATTCAAGAAGTAACTAATATAAAACCTGAGATGTTAGAAGATGCACCAGTTTTAAAGACAGTTTTGGAAGAATTTAAATTATTCTTAGAAGATGATGTTTTTGTTGCACATGATATAAAGTTTGATTATAATTTTATATCAAATTCTTTAATAAAGTATGATTTAGGTAGATTAGAAAATAGAAAACTTTGTACTATTGATTTAGCTAGACGTACTATCAAGGCCGAACGTTATGGACTTAGTTTTCTAAAAGAGTCTTTATCAATAGATATTGACAATCATCACAGAGCTTATAGTGATGCTTTAAGTACAACATATATTTTAGAAAAATCACTTGAAATGTTGGATAAAAATGTTAAAACAGTTGAAGATTTAATTCATTTTTCAAAGAGTGCACAGCCAGTTATGCCAAAAATAAAAGTTAATCATAAAAAAGTAGAAGGAAAATAAATGTTTTCACAAGAGAACTATTTAAAAGCATTAAATTATGCAGCAGTAGCGCATAAAGAACAAAAAACTCCAATGGGTTTACCTTATATAGTTCATATTTCAAGTGTAGCTATGGAAGTTATTCATGCGTGTGAAGAGAGTAAAATGGAAGAAGAAAAAGCAAATAAAGCAATTTCTTGTGCATTATTACATGATGTGATAGAAGATACTGAATTTACATATGATGATATTTTTAATGGATTTGGATTAGAAATAGCAGAAGGTGTTGATGCACTTACCAAAGATAAAACTTTAGATACGAAACAGCTTCAAATGCAAGATAGTATAGAAAGACTAATGACACAACCTTATGAAATACAAATGGTAAAACTTGCAGATAGAATTACAAATATGCAAAAACCACCAGAAAATTGGGATGGTCAAAAAATATTTAATTATCATAAAGAGGCAAAGTTTATTTTATCATGTCTTAAAAATTCAAATGCTTATCTCTCAAAAAGGTTAGAAGATAAGATTGCAGAGTATAGAGTTTATGTAAAATAAAACTATTCTTTAAGTATTTTATAGAGTAAGTTTTTAAATAATTCTTGCTCTTTTTCATTAAGTTTTGAAAGGTATTCATTTTCAAATCCTACTACTTCTTTAAGTGAATTAGATGTAGTTTCTTTCCCTTTTTGAGTCAATTGTACTAGTTTACTTCTTTTGTCTTGTTCATTATTTATTCTTTTTATTAATTTTTTATCTTCAAGTTTTTTAAGTACCTTTGTCATTCCTCCAGAAGAAAAAAGCATAACTTCATAAAGTTTTGTTGGGCTCATTGTAAATGTACCATCCGTCATATAATAAAGTGATGATAATATATCTAACTCTGTTTGATTTATTGAAAAATCATTGATTAGAAGTTCGTCTCCTTTATCAAAAAGTTTTTTATGTAAGACAAAAAATGGTGTTGTTATTTTCATAGTATTTTTATAGACTTCGGGAGTAAACTTTTTTACATTTTTTAAATTTGTTTCAAATTGTTCTCTATTCATAGAATAATTATAACATATAAGATATTTATCTTTCTTGGAAAGATAAAATTAAGATATATATTGTTAAACTTTTAATTATCTTTCTAGGAAAGATAAAAAAGGATAATATATGTCAGCATGGATTTATTTATTAATAGCAGGAGTTTTAGAAATAGGTTTTGCTTCAATGATTAAATTAACAGAAAATTTTACTAAATTAATACCTACAGTAGTTTTTATAATATTTGCATTTGGAAGTTTCTATTTTCTTACAAAGGCTGTTGAGAGTATATCAATAGGAACGGCATATGCAATTTGGACTGGAATAGGTGTTCTTGGTACAATAGTTGTTGGAATAGTTTTTTATAAAGAACCAGCAAGTATGATGAGACTATTTTTTTTATTTACTTTAGTATCATCAATTATTGGTCTTAAATTAGTATCAAATTAAAAGGTAAAATATGTCAGGAATTGAAAATTTGAATATATTGCTAAAAGAAATGAGACCTTTTTTAGATGATATAGAATATGTATTTTGTACAAAAAAAATATTTGAATTAAATGAAGAAATTCTATCACTAAAACCAATATGTACTTTTTTAGAAGAAGAGGGGATGACCTTTATTATATTAAAAGAAAAAGCAGATGAGAAACAAATTTCTTATAATGCTGTTTTTAATAAAATTACTTTAGAAGTACATTCAAGTCTTGAAGCAGTAGGTTTAACATCTGCAATATCAACTGCATTATCAAATCATAATATATCTGCAAATGTAGTTGCAGGTTTTTATCATGATCATATTTTTGTTTCTAAAGATAAATCTTTGTTAGCCTTAGAGGTACTTAAAAAATTGTCGGAAATAAAATAGATTATAGTAAATAGAAGATAATCTCTCCTTTAGAAGGAGAGATTATTAAATGTAATTATGCCATTGCTTCTTTAGCGTATTTGATACCAAGATCAAATGCTTTATTATTGATATCATGTACTTTTGCAGGTACTTTTGATAACATTGTTTCTCTTAACACATCATCAGTAATAGTATGACCTGTCATAAGATTTGCAATTGATAATGCAAGTACTGATTGAGTAATTACATTTCCTACTTCTTCTTTTGCAATAGTAATAATTGGAATTTCAAAGATATTCCATCTTTTTTTATCTTCTTCAGATGGAGTTACAAGATTTGGTTCTACAACAATAGTTCCACCTTCTTTAACACCATTTTTGAATTGATCATAAGATACTTGTGCAACAGAAAGCATAAAATCAATTTCACCATCATTTGCATATGGGTATAAAATTGGATCATCTTCTAATGTAATATCAACAACTGTAGCACCACCTCTTACTTGTGATGTATATGTTGCAGTTTTTAATCCGTATCCACCAGCATTGATTTTTGCTGCTGCAAAAATAGAACCAGCAAGAAGTACACCTTGTCCACCAACACCTGTAAATCTCATTAATGTTTTAGCCATGATGTTCTCCTTAGAATTGTACTGTTGTTTTATTCTGATGTGCTTCTTTTACTTTTTCATACATATCAGTATATTCAGCAGCTTCAGTATCTTGTTTTAAAATTCCAGTAGGGAATAATCCTTCTTGTTCCTCTTCACTCATTTTATCAAACTTAGTTTTTGCAACAGTAATAGAATCAATCCATTCTAAGTTAGCCATTGCAGAGTTCATTTTATTTTTTCTTCCTAAGTTAACGTGACAGTTTGAGAAAATATCAAAGAATGAATAACCGTTATGGTCTAATCCTTTAACAAATATTCTTTCAAGTTTTTTAGGATCAAGCATAGTTTCTCTTGCTACAAATGATGCACCTGCACCAATTGCTAAATCACATGCATTAAATGTAGGATCAATATTTCCTCTTTTCATAGTAACTGTCCACATACCTTGAGGAGTAGTTGGAGAAGTTTGAGAGTTAGTTAATCCGTAAATGAAGTTATTAATAACAATTTGGTTAATATCAATGTTTCTTCTACATCCGTGAATTGTATGGTTACCACCAATTGCAAGTCCATCACCATCACCTGTTACACAAATAACGTGTTTATCAGGATTTGCTAATTTTACACCAGTTGCATAAGCAATAGTTCTACCATGAGTAGTATGGATTGTATTACAGTTGATGTAAGATGAGAATCTTCCTGAACAACCAATTCCAGAAACAACACAAACATCATCCATGTTCCATTGTAACTTTTCGATTGCTCTGATTAGTGCTTTTAAAATAACACCGTCACCACATCCCCAACACCATAGTGTTGGCATTTTGTCAGTTCTTAAGTATTCATCATAATTAAATGCCATCTTACATTCCTTTTATTTTTTCAATAAGTTCAATTGGTGCAATTGGTCTACCATTTGCTTTAAACATTGTGTCAAAATCTCTTCTTCCACTTGCTCTTTGAATTTCTTCAACATATTGACCCATATTAAGTTCTGCTACTAATACTTTATCAAATTTGTCACATAATTCTTTAATTTTTGCTTCTGGACTTGGCCACATAGTAATTGGTCTAAACATACCAACTTTAACGCCTTCGTCTCTTAATCTATTAATTGCTTCTCTTGCTGCTAGTGCTAATGAACCATAAGCAATAATCATAATATCAGCATCTTCTAATAAATATTCTTCATATGATTCAATTTCATCAATATGTGCTTCAACTTTATTAAAAAGTCTATCAATTAAATCTTGACACTCTTTTTCATCTTCAGTTGGGTGACCTTTTGGTCCATGATGTAATCCAGTATAATGATATCTATAACCTTGGAACATAGGATTTAATACAGCAGCTTCATCTTGAGCTACATCATATGGTCTATAATCTTTTGGATCTCCAGTAAATACTTGTCTAGGTTTGATTCCTGCTTTTACTTCTTCTAAATCAGGTAAAACAGCTTTTCCAGACATGTGTCCAATTGTTTCATCTAGTAAAACAAATACAGGTTGCATAAATCTATCAGCTAAGTTAAATGCTCTTACCGTTTCTGTATAACACTCATCTAAAGTAGATGCACATACAGTAATTGATTTATAGTCACCATGTGTAGGAGTTTTAGCTTGTAAAACATCACCTTGTTGTACTCTTGTTGGAAGACCAGTTGAAGGACCACCTCTCATTACATTTACAATTACTAAAGGAACTTCAGCAATATATGCTAATCCAATGTTTTCAGATTTTAATGAAATACCAGGACCTGAAGTTGCAGTTAAAGATCTCTTACCAGACATTGCACCACCAATAGCAGCACAAACACCAGCAATTTCATCTTCCATTTGAATTGCAGCACCACCCATTTTAGGTAATAAATCTGAAATTGTATGCATTACTTCACTTGAAGGAGTAATAGGATACCCACCAAAAAACTCACACCCAGCATCTACTGCAGCAATTGCAGCTAAATCATTACCAGTTGAAATTATTTCTCTTGCCATTACTTCTCCTTAAGCACCAAGTACTCTATAGTTATTTTTCTTAATCGCTTCGCCTCTTTCTTTTGCTTCATCAGAAAGTTTTGCGAATTTAAATTCTTTTTTATCTGCAACATAAATTGCAAAATCAGGACATGATAGTTCACAGTCGTTACACCCGATACATGACTCGTGAGCTACAATTTGAATCATTGCTCCTAGAGTTGAAGTTGGTTCTGGTCTCATTGCTAAAACACCAGCAGGACAAACTGATACACAAACATCACATGCTTTACATCTACTCTCATCAACCCAAACAGGAGTGTTTGCAGGAGCTTCCATAATTGCCATATTTTCCCCTTAAATTTTTGATTAATATATTGAGTAAAACTCAAATATTCTTGAAACATCATAACTAATTCTAGAAATAAAGTATATTTAAATTTAAGAATAAATTGAGTGAATTTTCTTGATGTTACTTTATGCTACAGGATTTTTTGTATTAAAAAAAACTGTTACTTGTTCAAAAATAATTTATATAATAGATATAAATACTAAAGATATTATTTACTTATAATGATACTTTTTATCACTATATTTAAATGTATTATTAGATATAATCTTAAAAAAATAGACAAAGGTATTTAATTGGTTTTGTATCAACCTCTAAATGGTTACTGTTATAATAGTGATACACATTTTTTATATGATTTTATTTGTAGAAATTTTGAAAAATTTAAGAATATCAATGGCGAGCTTTTAGATATAGGTAGCGGTAGTGGTATTTTAGGTTTACTTGTTTCACGGGATTATTCTAAACTACATTTGAATCAGTGTGAAATACAAGATAATTTTCAAGAGTTTTCCTGTATAAATGCAAAATGCAATAATATTAAAAATAATATGTATAGAGGCTCTTTTTTAGAGATGGATTTTGATAAGCAATTTGATATTTGTATTTCAAACCCTCCTTTTTATCATAGTAATGTAATAAAAAGTGAAAATGAAAATCTGAAAATTGCAAGATACAATGATAGTTTACCTTTAGAAGAGTTTATAGAAAAAATATCAAAAGTTTTAAAAAATAGTGGTAAGTTTTTCTTTTGTTATGATGTTAAACAATTAAATCAGATAGTTGTTTTGTTAGGGAAGTATAAATTAAATATTGAAAGCTTACAGTTTGTGCATCCCAAAAAAGGTAAGGATGCAACATTAGTTTTAGTATATGCAAGAAAGAATTCAAAGTCACTTTTGAAAGTCTTGCAGCCTTTAATAGTTTTTGAAGATGAAGAATTTACATCTAATGTTCAAGATATCTATAAAAAATCTTCTACACATAGTATAAAAGCCCAAATATGAATATAGTGAAAAGAGAAGGTTTCGATTTTGGATTTGATCCAAAAGGGTGTGATACTTGTGAAGGGAACTGTTGTATAGGTGAAAGTGGTAATATTTGGATAAATAAACAAGAGATTGAAAATCTATCTTTACACTTAAATATTAGTTTAGATGAATTAAGAGTTAAGTTTTTAGAAAAAAGAGGGTATAAATATAGTTTAAAAGAGGTACAATTGTCACATGACAACTATGCATGTGTATTTTTTAATTTAGATAAAAAACAGTGTTCTATTTACGAAGCACGACCAATACAATGTAAAACGTTCCCTTTTTGGGATTATTTTAAACAAAATAAAGAAGAGGTTATAAAAGAGTGTCCAGCTATAAAAGAGTTATAATATATTTTTTCTTAATATTTTTTATAATTGGTTGTACCCAATTAAGGCAGCCAGCACAAAGTAATTTAATAAATCATGACTATAGATATAAAACATTTGCCAATGAAGATAGATATATTATGTTTGCTTTAGAATATGATAGAAATGGCCAAAAAGAAGAGTCTAGAAGAATTTATTTAGATTTATTTTTAGAAACTTTAAAAGAAGAGTATCTTTTAGAGTATGTAAAAGCTTCTTATACTTTAAAAAAGTTTGATGATATTATTAAGCAAGTTGATATTAATAGAAAACAGATTAAAAAAGGCGAAGATAAGATATTAAGAGTTTATATATTAGCTCTTATGAAAACAAAAAATGTTGATAAAGCATTTTTTGAAACTAAAGCTTTGTTAGAAAAATATAAATCAGATTTAAATTATGAGTTATTAGGAAATATACATTTATATAAAAAAGAGTATAAAAAAGCAAAAGAGTTATATAAAAAAGTTTATACAAATTCATTAACTCCAAGTTCATTGTTAAATCTAGCAAATATTATGTATGTTTATCTAAATGAAAAAAATGAAGCTATTAATTATTTAGAATCTCATACTAAATTATATGGTTGTAACAATTTAGTTTGTTCAAAACTTTTATCTTTTTACCAAGAACAAAAAAATATTGATGGTGTGATATCTGTATTAAAAAAGACATACTATACATATAAAGAAGAAAACAATACTTTCAATGTAGATAAGATATACAAACTTCTTATGTATTATTTAGAAAAGAAAGATATTAAAGAAGCGATAAAATTTCTTGAAGAGAGTAAAGCTGATGATGATAAATTGTTTTCATTATATAGAAATGACAATCAAAATAAAAAAGCTTTAGATTTAGCAAATAGACTTTATTCAACAAATGGAAATATAGATTATCTTGCACAAATTGCAATGCTTGAGTTTGAAATGGCAAAAGATAAGAAAAAAGTTATAAAAAGTGTGATTAAAAAGTTTGAAGATGTTTTAACTGTTTTAGATAATCATGTTTATCAAAATTATTTAGGATATATATTAATTGACCTTGACATTGATGTTAAAAAGGGTTTAAAGTATGTAAAAAAAGCTTTAGAAAAAGCACCTAATAATTTAGCATATATTGATTCTTTAGCTTGGGGACAATATAAATTAAAAGAGTGTAAAGAAGCATTAATCAATATGAAAAAAGTAGTTGATGGTGCAGGATTAAATGATGAAGAAATAAAAATACATTGGAAAAAAATTAAGGAGTGTAATAAGTGATTTTAGATGAGATTAATAGAAGAACTAGAGAAGATGTTGAAAAAAGAAAAAAAGATTATTCTTTAGATTGGTTAGGTAGAAGTTTAAGTGCAAATCCATTTCCTCCAAGAGATGTAAAGCCATACTTAACAGCTACAAAAGAAGAACCAATTAGAATAATTGCAGAAGTTAAAAAAGCTAGTCCATCTAAAGGTGTTATAAAAGAAGATTTTGATCCATTACTTATTGCACAAAGCTATAGTAATAGTGGAGCAAATGCAATTTCTGTTTTAACAGAACCACATTATTTCCAAGGTAATTTAGAGTATTTAACTCAGATTAGAAGATATGTTCCAACACCATTACTTAGAAAAGATTTTATTTTAGATAAATATCAAATTGTAGAAGCTTTAGTCTATGGAGCAGATTTTATTTTATTAATTGCAAAATCTTTAAGTACTAAAGATTTAAAAGAGTTGTATGAATATGCTCTACACTTAGGTCTTGAAGTTTTAGTTGAAGTACATGATAAAGAAGATTTAACAAAAGCAATGAAATGTGGTGCACATATAGTAGGTATAAACCATAGAAACCTTGAAACTATGGAAATGGACATGACATTATGTGAAAAATTAATTCCAATGATTCCAAATGGAAAAATTATAGTTGCTGAGTCTGGAGTTTCAAATGTAGAAACCATTCAAAGATTAAGTGCTATAGGTGCAGATGCTTTCCTAATAGGTGAGCACTTTATGAGAGTTCCTTCTATAGAAGAAGAATTAGAAAAATTTAAAAGAGCTGTTCTTTAACAGTTCTTTCATGGCTTGAGTATAAGATTTAAATTATTTGAATATTGAAGTACATCAGGATTGTGCGTAGGAAAGTATATATTTGGGTCATTAAACTCTTTACTTGAAAGAGCTCTGGAACTTAAATCTACTCTAAATGCCTCAATAAATTGTTTTACTCTGTTTAATGGTTTACTTTGCTGAACAGAATTGTTATTATGTATCGTTGATTCATAACTAGTTCTATTAGTTGAAATTTGCATTTTTCCCCTTAAATTTCTAAATCAAATACTGACTGTAATATCTCTTCTTCTGATAATTCTTTTTTAGATGGTTGTTTTTTTGGCTCTTTTAATAATAAAACTTTTTTCTTTAAATCAATAAGATTATATTTTGTAAGGTTTTTTAATAAAGTATCATTTATCATATCAATTTTAAGAGCATTTTCTTTTATCATTTTACTAATTACATTCTCTAGGTTTTGCTTTGTTTTTAAGTAAATTTTTTCTTCTTCTGTTAGAGTAATATACTCTTTATCCAGATATTCCATTATTGCAGCACCAGTATACTTATATGTGAGTATAGAATGATAAGAAAACTCTTTATATGCTAAAGTGGGTATAAATACGCTTGTAAAAATAGAACCCCCTACATTTGTAAGACCTTCTAAAGTTGTCAATGGATTATGAGAGCAAATGAAATCATCCCCAACTGTAGAGGGTGAATTGATTAAAGAACGAATATTATTTTTTAATATTACAAAATTCTTTCCAACTTCTTTTGGTCCACCTTTTAGTGACTGTAGTTCATTCTTATAAGCTAAAAAATCACCAGTTACTTTTTGAGGAGAACCTTCAAGTGATGTAAGTACATTATCACTTATATCAAAGTCACCATGTACTTCATTGAAATTAATAGGTAGTTTTAATAAATTTTCTAAGGTATTTGATAATCTTACATCACCTTGAACATCTACCGAGTTATCTTCTAAAATTTTAAAATTTTTTATATTATTAGTATGTAGCCACTTACTTATATCGTCTTTATTTGTTATTGCAACAATAGGCTTGTAAATATGCCTAATTACTTCTTTCCCTTTATATCTCCACGTCTTTTTTTCTTCATCAAAACTACTTGAAGGTATATGATTTAGACTTATATCAGTTATGATGTCCCAAAGTATTTCATTTGCAATATCTTCTAATCCTCTTAACTCATTCCAGTGGCAAATATAATCTTGACCTACAGTTACAGGACCTCCTACAAGGTGTTCAATTTTATTGTTTGAACAATCAAAAAAATCTTGTATATATTTTGGTCCACCTTTTAATGAACTTAAACTATTATTAGAACATTTGAAATAACCTTTTATGGTTCGAGGACTTCCGTTTATTGAAGTTATGTAGTTATCTGAACAGTTGAAATATCCTTCAACTTTTTTAGGACTATAAGACAAGTCTTTTAATCTATTTCTTGAACAATCAAAGTCTCCTACTGTATGTGGAGCTCCAAAAAGTGAAGCTAAATTATTATTTGAACAATTAAAATCTTTTTGAACTATATTTGGACAACCTTCAAGTGATTCTAAATTATTTTCACTGATATCAAAATATCCATTTATACTTTCAAAAACGATTGGTAGTTTTTTTTCTGCTAGTTTATTTTTTAAATTTACACTACCGTAAACTTTGATTTGTAGATTTTCAGAGATTGAATAATTTTTAATATCATGGTAAGTTAACCACTCTTCAATATCTTTGATATTTTGCATGCTATCCCTTTATTGAAAACTACTAGTACAATAGCCATTTTAATTATATCTATTATTTTAGCATTTTTTTTCTTATTTTTGAGGAAAAAAATTATTTTTTTAAAGGAATAGTTATTTAAGAAAGTATAATTTATTATTTAAAGACTAATTTAGTCTTTAAATAAAGTAGAACCAACTCTAATCATATTTGAACCACATGCAATTGCAAGTTCAAAATCAGAGCTCATTCCCATTGAACAGTATTTAGCTCCTAAAGGAACTAATTCGTCATAGATTTTTTTTGTAGTTCTAAAAGACTCTTTTATAATTTCTCTATCTTCTACATGTGCTCCAATACTCATAACACCTTTTAATCTGATATTTGGGCAAGTATCTAAAATCTTTTTATAAATATTTACTGCTTCTTCTGGAAGTACTCCAGTTTTGCTATCTTCCTGTGCTGAATTAATTTGTAAAAGACAAGAAATTTTTTTGTTTTTAATTTGAAGTTTTTTATTAAACTCTTGGGCTAGTTCTAGACTATCAATTGATTGAACTAAAGTTGGGTTTAAATCGATTAAATTATTTATTTTATTTTTTTGAAGACGTCCTACAAAATGCCATTCTAAAGGAAGTTCATTGAGTTCTTCACTTTTTACTTTTAAATCTTGTACTTTATTTTCTCCAAAAGCTCTTTGTCCTGCATCATATAATGTAGCAACATCTTGGCTTTGTGAGTATTTTGAAATACCTATGATTTTTACTATGTGGTGTTCTGAAACTTTTAATCTAGCACCTTCAACTTTTGTAATGATTGTATCTAAGTTTTTTACAGCAGTCTCTTTTTTCATTTTAAACCTTTTATCCTAATAGTCTATTAATATCGTTATAAATTCCAAGTAACATTAAAGAGCCTAAAATAACCCAACCACCAATTGTCATAAACATAAAAACTTGGTCACTTGGCTTTCTTCTTGCAATTATTTCATATAAGTTAAACATTATATGTCCACCATCAAGGGCTGGAATTGGAAGAAGGTTTAATACTCCTAAGTTAACAGAAATAAGTGCAGTAATTGCAAAAAGTGCTATTATTGATGATTCACTTGCATCTGATATAACTTTTCCAATTGTAATAACTCCACCAATCTCAGAACTTGGGATAATTCCTTGGATAAGTTTTTGTACACCTTGAAAAATCATTTTAGATGATTCTATAGTTTTATCCCAAGAATAACCTAATGCACCTATTGGGTCATGGTAAATAGTTACTAATTTTGGTGCAGGGGAAATACCTATCATTCTTTTTCTAATATTTTCGTTAAATATATTTTGTGCATCAGAAATATGAGGATTTATTGTTTTTGGAATAATTTGTCCATTTCTTTCTATAAAAAATTTTAATGAACCATCTGAACTTCTAATAATTGAACCAAGTTCTTCCCATGTTTTAATATCAAAATTGTTGATTCTTTTTATTACATCACCTTCTTTTATGCCAGCACGGAATGCAGGTGAATTCTCTTGAATTTTTCCTACTGTAGGACTTAATGAATTTGCACCAGCAAGTGCAATTACAAAATATAAAATAGCAGCTAATAAAAAGTTTGCAAAAGGTCCTGCAAAAAGTATTACTATTCTTTGCCAAGGTGTTTTGTTGTTATATGAATCATTCCCAGCTTCTTGAAGGCCTGGTTTTGTATCATCTTGACCTTTCATTTTTACGTATCCACCTAATGGAATAAGTGCAATCTGCCATTTTGTTCCACGCCAAACTTTAGAATAAACTTGACGACCAAAACCTATTGAAAAGACATGAACTGTAACACCATAATAACGTGCAGCTAAAAAATGACCTAATTCATGAAAAAATACTAAAAAAGAAAGAACAAGTAGAAAAGTAATAGTACCCAAAAATACTCCAGTTAATTTGTAAAATAATCTCTAGTATACTCATATCCTGAGTATAAAGTTAATGCAACAGCAATCCAAAGTAGAGTTGTTGCAAATGGCCAATTCATAATTAAAAAACCTATTGCTATCATTTGTATAACAGTTTTTACTTTTCCAGCCATAGATGCAGCAACATCTTTACCTTCGCCAATTGCCATAACACGAAGACCTGTTATGAAAAATTCACGTGAAAGAATTAGAAATACAGCCCAAGCTGAAGCCCTATCAATAACCATCAATCCTAAAAACCCTGCTAACATAAGCATTTTATCTGCTAAGGGGTCTAGAATTGCACCAAGCTTTGTCATTTGATCCCATTTTCTTGCAATATAACCATCAAAAAAATCTGTAACAGAGGCTATTACAAATACTAGTCCTGCAAAATAATCAAGCCAGCTTGGATGCCATGTGGAAAATAATGTACTATCTCTATCAATTAAAAACCATAGCATTAGCGGTGCTAATGCTATACGAAATAGAGCTAAGATATTAGGAAGATTTAGAGCTTTACTCATTATTTAAAAGTAGTCCCACCATCAACAATTAATGTATGTCCTGTAACCCAAGATGCTTCTTGTGTACATAAGAAGAAACATGATTGTGCTAAATCTTCTGGTTGCCCAATTCTATCCAATGGAGAAAATTCAGCAGTTTTTTGTTTAACTTCTTCATAGTTTGTAAATGCTTTTAATGCATCAGTATCAATTGGACCACCTGAAACTGCATTTACTCTAATATTCATAGCTCCAAGTTCAGTTGCTGCATATCTTACCATAGCTTCTACAGCTGCTTTATTTGTACCATGTCCTGAGTAGTTTTCAATATATACTAAATTTCCAGTAGAAGATAAAGAAACAATAGAACCACCACCAACTTTTTCCATTCTTTTAGCAGCTTGTTGTGCACCACATACAAATGCATTTACAGTTGCAGTATAGATATTATTTAATCCTCTAGGTTTTAGTTTCATAAATTTACCATATCCACCAACAACTGCTCTTCCATAAATCATTGCATTTGAAATAAAGAAATCAACTCTATCAAAATCTTTGTCAATTTCTAAAAATAGTTCTTTATATGTTTCTGGTTCTAATACATTAAAAGGGTAACATTTACATTTTACTCCAAATTTTGCCTCTACATCATCACAAATTTCTTGTGCTATTTCTTTATTTGAATTGTATGTAAATGCAACATCTACTCCATTTTCTGCAAATTTATAAACGTTTGCTTTTCCAATACCTTTAGTACCACCACTAATTACTAAAGTTTTGCCCTTCATATTGTTACTCATTATTTTATCACCTCATAATTTTTTAATACTTCTTCAAGTTTTTTCATAGTTTCAGCACTTGGAGCTGTTAATGGAAGTCTATATTCCAATGTATTTAATAATCCAGCAAGATACATAATTGCTTTGATTGGAATAGGATTTGCTTCAACAAATAGCGTATTATTTAGTTTATATAAATCATTATTTATTGATTTAGCTGTATCATAATCTCCATCAAATACACTATGTACTAATTTACTTTTGTAATTTGGAAGTAAATTTGATGTTACTGAAATAATTCCTTTTGCTCCATTTGCTAACATTGGAAAGTCAATTGCATCATCTCCTGAAACTAGACAAAAATCTGGTCTTTGTGAAGAAATTTCAATTGCTCTTTCTAAAGAACCTGTTGCTTCTTTGATTGCATAGATATTTGAAACATCATCAAATAATCTAATAGCAGTATTTGCTTCAATATCAACTCCTGTACGTCCAGGTACATTATATATCATAAAAGGAATTTCAACTGATTGCGCAATTGCTTTATAATGTTGATATAAGCCTTCTTGTGAAGGTTTGTTATAATATGGAGCAACAGATAATAGTCCGTCTGCACCTACAGATTGAGCATGTTTTGCAATATCACAAGCTTCATGTGTTGCGTTTGAACCAGCTCCTGCAATAACTTTTACATTTGTACCTTTACAAGTTGCTACTGCAATTTCAATACATTCTTTATGTTCTGCATGGGATAATGTTGCACTTTCTCCTGTAGTTCCTACTGGAACAACAGCATCCATTCCTTGTGCAATTTGTCTTTTTATTAAGTATTCATAACTTTGTGTATCTAATTTCCCATCTCTAAATGGAGTAATAAGTGCGGTCATCGCACCTGTAATATTATTCATTTAATTTTCCCTTTTAAACTTTTTAAATTTTCATGATACTATTTAGATTTTAAACTCTAGTATCTACATTATAATCTTTTTATTTCTTGCCTAATTTATTTAGAAAAATTTGTTTTGAAAGTTCATAGTTAGAATTTCCGCCAAATTTTTGTTTAGTTATTTTATTATCCACTATTGATCTTCCTCCTTCTTTAGAATTAATGTTGTTGAGTTTTTCTTTGTTAAATATTTTTTTGCAACTTCAACAATATCTTTTTTCTTTAGTTTTTCAACTTTTTCTTCATATTCAAAAAGAGGTTTAATATTATCTCTTACAAAATAACTTCCATATAATCCTGCAACTGAACTTGAACTTTCAAGTGAGAAGATGAAATCAGCTTTTGTATTTATTTTAATTTTATTAATCTCTTCTTTTGTAATTTGACCATTTTTTATATTTTTTATAATTTTATTAATCTCTTTTTTTACATCTTTTGCTTTAATACCTTCATTACAAACTGCAACAAACATGAAAAGACCAGGGTCTGTTAATTCTAAGTTATATGCATAAACAGAATTTACTAATCTTTTTTCATCTACAAGTACTTTTTGTAAATATGAACTTTTCCCTGAACTTAATAGTTCACTTAAGGCACTTAATGCAACTTGGTCTTCATGTTCGTAGTTTGGAATATGATAAGCCATTGCAAGCATCTCAACTTGTGTATCTTTATAAACTACAATATTTTTTTCACCATCTTGTACTGGTTCTACTGTATGAATTTTTGATTCAATTTCTTTAATATTTTGAATTTTAGCAAAATATTTGGTTGTTGATTTAAATACTTCATCTTTTGTAATATCTCCTGCAACAACAACTACTGCATTTTTTGGTTGATAATATGTACTATGAAAATCTCTAATATCTTCAATTGTCCAATTTTTTATATCATTTGTAAAACCAATTGGTGTCCAATGATATGGATGATAAATATAGGCATTGTTAAATAATCTATATTGTAAGTAACCCATTGGATTATTATCAGTTCTCCATCTTCTTTCTTCTGCTACTACATCACGTTCAGGTTGAAATTCTTCATCTTTTAAAGTTAAGTTTTGCATTAACTCTGCAAAGAGTTTTAAAGATTTATCCATATTTTTTGAACTTGATTTAATATAGTACTTTGTGTAATCAAAAGATGTTGAAGCATTATTAACTCCTCCAAATCCTTTCACTATCTCATCAAATTCTCCAGCTTTTAGATTTTTTGTTGATTTAAAATTTAGATGTTCAAGCATATGTGCAATACCTGATTTTCCCATTTTTTCATTTCTACTACCTACATTGTAAAAAATGTTTGTAGAAACTACATTTGATTCATTATCCATAGGAATAACAACAATTTTTAAACCATTTTCTAAAGTCTTAGTATGATACTTTGGTAAACTTTGACTCATTAATTCTCCTAAAAAAAATGCAAAGAACAAAAAAGATATTAAAATTTTTTTCAAAAATGTTCCTTTTTAAATATTTATTTTGTTTTTAAATCTGAACCAATAACTTCAGATATATTATTAAATCCATCTTTGTTCATCAGTTCTAAAATTTCTTCATTGATTTTTCTTATCATTGAAGGTCCTTCAAAAATCATACCTGAGTATGATTGAACTAAAGATGCACCAGCTTTCAGTCTTTTATATGCTTCTTCTCCTGTTGAAATTCCTCCAACAGAAATAAGTGTTGTTTTCCCATATAACTCTTTTGCTAATTCTACAAATAAATTATGTGATTTTTGTGTTAAACAAGCACCACTTAAACCACCAAAATCCTGACAATTTGGAACTAAAGAGTAATCAATAGTTGTATTTGTTGCAATTATCCCTGCTGCTCCTGCATTTACAGCAGTGTTACAAAGATTAATTGCTACATCAACTTCCATATCAGGTGCAATCTTAAGAAAAATTGGCTTTTGTGTTAAACTTTTTGCCATTGTAAAAAGTTCTGTAATAAACTTTTCATTTTGTAAATCTCTTAAATTTGGTGTATTAGGACTTGAAATATTAATTACTAAATAATCACTTGTCCCTTCAAACTTTCTAATTAAAGTTTTATAATCTTGCAATGCAAACTCTTCAGGCGTTGTTTTATTCTTTCCAATATTTGCACCAACTGGAATTGAAAAAGGGTAAACTTTTTTTAGGTTTGTTAAAACTTTTGCTGAACCTTCATTGTTAAATCCCATTGCATTTTGCACTGAATTATGTTCAGGGTACCTAAACATTCTTGGTTTTGGATTTCCATCTTGAGCTCTTGGAGTCATCGTTCCAATCTCAGTAAAACCAAATCCAAGTGCTGGCATAGATTTAATCATAGTTGCATTTTTATCAAAACCTGCTGCTAGACCAACTGGATTTACAAATTTAATTCCATGAAGTTCTTGCGAAAGTTTTGGATTCATTATAAAGTTTTTATTTACCATGTAATTATTAATCAACTTACAATTTGGTAAAATTCTTAATCCTAACTCCGCAAGGTTATGTGCGGTTTCAGGTTGAAATAAAAACAGTAGTTTCTTAAGTGTTTTATAGTTAAACAAACTCTTCCCTTATTTAAAAATTTTAATATTTTATCTAAACATCGTTGAATAAACGTTGATATTAAATATTAGCTAGGTTATATAGCCGTTTGTACTCGTTACAGTTCTCTAACAATTTTTCTTCACTATCAATACAAACTATTTCACCTTTTTTAAATACGGCAATTTTATCAGCATTTTTGATTGTGCTTAATCTATGTGCAATAACAAAGGTAATTCTATTTTTGCTTACTTCATCAATCACTTCTGAGATGATTGATTCACTCTCATTATCAAGTGCTGATGTTGCTTCATCAAGGATTAATATTTGAGGGTTCTTGTATAAAGCTCTTGCAATTGCAATTCTTTGTCTTTGTCCACCACTAAGATTAGTACCAAATTCATCAAGCTTAGTATAGATACCATTTTCCATTGTAGATACAAAATCATATGCATGAGCTTGTTTTAAAGCTGCAATTACTTTTTCTTCATCTATTTTATATCCATAGGCCACATTTGAAGCAACTGAATCATTAAAAATATAAACTCGTTGTGTTACAACTGATATATTTTTTCTTAATGAATCTATATTTATATTTCTAAGACAAGTGTCATTAAATAAAATTTGACCACTACTAGTGTCATAAAATCTTATTAGCAGGTTTATTAAAGATGATTTCCCACCACCACTATCACCTACAAGTGCAAATTTTTCACCTTTTAAAGCAGATAAGTTTATGTTTTTTAAGGCAGTGAAATCATCATATTTTAAGTCAACGTTTTTAAATTCTATTTTTTCAATATCTACTGGAATATCTTCATTACCTGTAAGAATTGTAGGTTTAATATTATAAATAGATAAAATTCTTTCATGTGCAGCAATTGCATTTTGAAGTGAGTTGTAAATAGAAGCCATTCTTTTTATTGGAGTATAAAGCATAAAAAGTGCAGCTATAAATGAAAGAAAAGTTCCTGCGGTCATTGTTCCTTCAATAACTTGTGAACCACCAAATATAATTACTAATGCAGCAGCAATTGCCCCAATAGTTTCCATGATAGGTGAAGTCAGTTCATTTGTTTTTACAGACTTGATATTGATATTAAAAAAGTTTTTATTATGTTTTTCAAATTTTTCTAGTTCACTAGTTTCAGTTGAGTTTGCTTTGATTATTTCAACATTGTTAAAAACTTCACTTAAATGAGAAGTGATATCTGAAGCAGATTCTTGTGAACGAAAAGATAGTTTTTTCATCTTTTTACCCAATATACTGATTGGATAAAGAGCTAAAGGCATTACAACTAAGCCATAAAAAGCAAGTTCTGGGTTTAGGAATATAACATAACATACTAAAGCAATGATTGTAAGAAATTCTCTAATTAATCCAGCAATTTGAGTTGATACAGCTGATTGAATTCTATTAATATCATTAGTAATTCTTGATATTAACTCTCCTCCATGTTTTTTTTGAAAGAATGAAATATCTAAAGTTAAAATGTGTGCTAATAATTTATCTCTTATTATTCGAATAATATCTTGACCCACATATGAAATATAGTAAACTTGAATGTATTTACCAACTCCTTGAGCTGTTTGTACAATAATTAAAAGAAGTGGAACTAAATATAACATTTGTTGGTCTTTTGCAATAAATACTTCATCTAATAAGGGTTTTATTACATAAGCTAGACCTGCGCTTCCCCCGGCAACTAGAAGTATACCTATAAAAGCAAAAAAGATTTTTAGTTTATAGTCTTTATAATATGGTATATAGTATTTAAAAAATTCTTTCATTAATATCCTACTTTATTGTTTAAAAGGTAGATATTATATCTAAAATAGTTATTGTAAAAGCTTATTTGAAAATCAAGGTTTTAAATTTATTAAATCCAAACTCTTTTAATGTAAGAAAAAGAAGAACAAATCCACTAATTGTACTTGCAAATGCAAGTCCAGCTGCTTCATATGGAATAATAAGAATAAGAGAAAAAACTATATTCCATGCTAATGACTTCATAGATATTTTTGCTGCGATAAATTGTTTTTCATTTGCATAAAGCCAAAGTGAAAATATTTTTGCTAATCCAAATGGTACTAAACCTATTAGATACATAGTAAGAATTAAAGAGGTATTTGTTGTATCTTCTGAAGTAAAAGCCCCTCTTTCAAATAAAAGCCAAACAATTAAGTCATTAAATATTATACCTATAATAGTTGCAGTTCCTAAAAGTCCAAAAAGAATGAGTGAAGATTTTTTCATTAATTGTAAAGCTTTATTTTCATCTTTATTTTTAATTGCCTTTGCTACCATAGGGAATAGGGCAACAGAAGTTGCAATTGCAAAAAGAGCAAGTGGAAGTTGAAAAACTCTATTTGCATAGTAAAGATAAGAGATAGATCCACTTACTAAAAAAGAAGCTAACCATGTATCTAAAAAGGCTGATAGATGTGCCGTTGAACTTCCTAATGTTGCTCCCATAAAACTTTTATAAAATCTATTTTCTTCTTTTTTCTCATGCTTTTTAAAAGTAAATACTTTACATAGGTTATGTTTTTTTACGGCAATTAAATGTACAAGTACTTGTAATAAACCACCTACTAAAACTCCATATGATAGATAATATGTAATTTCATATTTTTCTAAATCTTTCGAAATAAGAAGTGCTCCAATAAGTGCTATATTTAACAGTGCAGTAGAAAAAGCAGTTGTTGCAAAATGATTTTTATATTGAAGTAGGGCTGCCATAAATGTAACTATAAATATCAAAGGTAAATAGTAAAAGTTTATAGCTACTAAGGGTGCTGCTAAATCAATTGTTTTTGCATCAAACCCCACAGCTATAGCTTTTGTAATAAGACTAGAAAATAGTGTTACAAATAAAGATAAAACTAATAAAAAACCAATTAATTGTAAAAATATAATAGATGAAAATCTTATTTTATGTTTTGACTTTGCATAAGAAGGAATAAAAGCTTGTGTAAAAGCGCCTTCTGCAAATATTCTTCTAAAAAGGTTTGGTAATTTAAATGCCACAAAAAAGATATCTGAATATATATTAGCCCCAAGTATTGATGCTGTAAGTAAATCTCTTATGAAACCTAAGATTCTAGAGAATAAAATACCACTGCTATTTGTAAAAATTGATTTGATTAACATAAGATTCTTTTTATATGGATTTTAACAAAAAGTTGTTTAAAGACTAAACAAACTCTAAACGCACTCTTTACACATACTACACGCATTACTAGTATACTTTCAGTATAAATAATTTGTGTTCTTTAACTTAAAAGTT